>JABUSR010000239.1 GCA_021442645.1 Ruminiclostridium sp. | reverse complement strand
CTGTTCGGTGTAGAACCGGCGGAGAATCTCCTCTCGGGAGGCCTGGCAGACAGCGTCATCGTCGATGATGCAGTACCCGGCCATGTTGACGCCCATGTCCGTGGGGGACTGATAAGGGCAGGAGCCGGAGATGCGCTCGAACATGGTCTTCAGAACGGGGAAAACTTCTACATCGCGGTTGTAGTTGACCGTCGTGACACCATAGGCATCCAGATGGAAGGGGTCAATCATGTTCACATCGTTCAGGTCAGCAGTGGCGGCTTCATAGGCCAGATTCACAGGGTGGCGCAGGGGCAGATTCCAGATGGGGAAGGTCTCGTACTTGGCGTAACCGGCCTGGATACCCCGCTTGTACTCGTGATAGAGCTGGCTGAGGCAGACGGCCATCTTGCCGCTACCGGGGCCGGGGGCGGTAACCACCACCAGGGACTTGGTAGTCTCCACATATTCATTCCGGCCGAAGCCTTCGTCGCTAACGATGTGAGGAACGTTGTAAGGATAGCCATCGATGGGATAGTGGCGGTAGACCTTGATACCGAGGCTTTCCAACTGAGCCTGGAAAATCTCAGCGGCAGTCTGGCCGCTGAAGCGGGTGAGGACGACGCTGCCCACATGGAAGCCAAAGCCCCGGAAGGTGTCGATGAGGCGAAGGGTATCCGAACCATAGGTGATGCCGAGGTCCCCTCTCAGTTTGCTCTTTTCCAGGTCCATGGCAGACACGGCTACCACGATCTCCACCTGCTCCTTTAACTGCATGAGCATACGGATCTTGGAGTCCGGATGGAAACCGGGCAGGACCCGGGAGGCGTGATGGTCGTCGAAGAGCTTGCCACCAAACTCCAGATACAGCTTGCCGCCGAACTGGCTAATCCGGGTGCGAATGTGCTCGGACTGCATCTCCAGATATTTCTCGTTGTCAAAGCCAAGGCGTTCGATCATAATAGTCGCTTCCTCTCTTGGTGTTGTCTTGCATTTATGTAGCGAACTGTAAAATGATGCGTATGATAAATATGCTCCATTGTACCGTGATTGTATGAAAAGTCAATATATACACAAAAATATTGTAAAACATGACGAAAAAA
>JABUSR010000176.1 GCA_021442645.1 Ruminiclostridium sp. | reverse complement strand
GATGGAGATGTGCATCCCAGCGGGGGTCTTGCCGCTCTTGATAATCTTTTCCACGTCGTCCCGGTACTTTTCCGGATTCAGCTCTTTATATTTCTCCCGGTAGTTCCGGGGGTGGGTGCCTTTATAGCGAATGCGGCGCTTGTGCTCCTGTTCCATGGAAATCAGCTCCTTTCGGCCCTATTGTACCTTGAAACAGGGTGGGATGCAAGCCATTCCCGGCCATTGACGGACCGGGCCCGGCGTGGTAAAGTTTTCTTGTCTCTGTGCGGTGTACTGCACAGAATTTGTGCCAGAATGGGGGTGCTACCTGTGGTGACATGTTATCCCGACTACTACCCGGCCTTTGGCTGCACTGCCTCACGCTGTAAGCACAACTGCTGCATCGGCTGGGAAATCGATATTGACCCCGTGTCCCTGGCCCGCTATCAGGCGGCGGAAGGCCCAATGGGGGAGCGTCTGCACGATTGCATTGCGCAGGGGAAGGAACCCCACTTTATTCTGGGGGAGGAGGAGCGTTGCCCCTTCCTGAATGGGGAAAACCTCTGCGACCTGATTCTATACGGCGGGGAGGAAATGCTCTGCCAGATTTGTACGGACCACCCGCGGTTCCGGAACTTCCTCCCCGGTCGCACGGAAATCGGCGTGGGACTTTGCTGTGAGGCGGCAGCCCACCTAATCCTATCCCAGCAAGATCCCGTCCGGCTCTGCTTCGGCGGAGAACCGGAGGGGGAGACCGAGGACGGGGAGGAGCTCCTTGAAGCCCGTGACCTGGCCCTTGCCATTGCTCAGAATAGGAGCATTCCCGTCACCCGGCGGGAGGATTGGCTTCTGGAGGCCTTTGGCTGCCGTATGCCGGACCTTACGCCCGCCCGGTGGGCGGAGTTTCTCCTGGGTCTGGAGCGCATGGATGAGGGCTGGACGGCCCGGCTGGAGGCCCTCCGGAATTACGGAGCTGACCTGGACCTGGACGCCTTTGGGGCGCATATGGAAGACCGGCAGACGGAGTACGAGCAGCTGCTGGTCTATTTCCTCTACCGGCATTTTCCGGCGGCCTATGAGGACGGGGATATGAGGAGCAAAGTTGCCTTTGCGGTGCTCAGCGTGCG
>JABUSR010000090.1 GCA_021442645.1 Ruminiclostridium sp. | reverse complement strand
CGGAAATCAGAAAAAGGCCCTATGCAAACAGGGTAAAATGGAGTATGATATAAGCAGGAAGAAAGCGCATACTGTCTGCCGGGCCTGGGCCCGGCCTGGAATACATTCTGTAAGGAGGATTCTGTGATGAAACTGACCTTTTTCGGCGCAGCCAAGGCGGTCACCGGAAGCTGTCACTGCCTGGAAGTGAGAGGAAAGAAGATCCTCGTTGACTGCGGCCTGCAGCAGGGGAGAGATGAGCGGGACAACTCCATTCTTGACTTCAGTCCCAGCGAAATCGACTATGTCATCGTCACCCACGCCCATATCGACCACTCCGGCCGAATCCCCCTTCTGGTCAAGAAGGGCTTCCACGGCCAGATCTTTACCACCCGCCTCACAGGGGAGATTCTGTCTGTCATGCTTCAGGACTCCGCCCACATCCAGGAGATGGAGGCACAGTGGAAGAACGAGAAGGGCAAGCGCACCGGCCGGGAACCGGTGGAGCCCCTGTACACTGTGGCGGAGGCCGTTCAGACCATGGCTCAGGTGGTCACCTTTGAGTATGACGAAATCATCGAGGTGATCCCCGGGGTGAAGATCCGATTTGTGGACGCCGGGCACCTGCTGGGCTCTGCCTCTGTGGAGGTCTGGGCCAGCGAGGAGGGCGTGGAGAAGAAGATCGTCTTCTCCGGCGATATCGGCAACATCAACCAGCCTGTAATCCGGGATCCTGTCTTCCTCAAGGGCGCGGACTATGTGGTCATGGAGAGCACCTATGGCGACCGGAACCATCAGCCGGTTCCCTCCTACACCGCAGAACTTGCCAAGATCATCGACGACACTTTTGCTAAGGGAGGCAATGTGATTATACCCTCCTTTGCCGTGGGACGTACCCAGGAGCTGCTCTACTTCATGCGCGAGATGAAGCGGGACGGGCTGGTGAAGTCCGATCCTGATTTCGCTGTGGTGGTGGACTCCCCCCTGGCCAATGTGGCCACCAAGATCTTCTCCGGTGACTTGCGGGGCTACCTGGATGAGGAGGCCATTGAACTGGTGCGGGAAGGGGAACAGCTTTTCACCTTCCCCGGGCTTACCATGACGGAGACCAGCGAGGAGTCCAAGCTGCTGAAC
>JABUSR010000228.1 GCA_021442645.1 Ruminiclostridium sp. | reverse complement strand
CAGGGAGGGGGCATCTGTCATCCGGTACAGACTGCTCTGCCCGGCCTCTGCCCGCCGGAGAGCGGCCAGGGCCAGCAGAGCCTGCTCGGTGGCCATGGGGCTTACAGCGCTATCGGTGTGGGAAAAGCCCTGGCCGGGACGGTAGAAGGTGAGAAGACCATCCAGAAGGGTGTGGCCGTTCTTTACCAGACGGGGGTCATTCGGGGAGAGACCCAAGGCGCACAGGGCCAGCAGGCCCTGTGCGGTGCTTTCGGAAGTGGCATTGCCCCAGGCCGTCAGTGCACCGCTTTCGGTCTGGAGCAGGGAGAGGCAGGCGATGCCCCGGTCCAAAGCCCTGGCCACGGCGCCCTGCTCCCGGTACCCGGCTAGGGCCTGGAGAGCCATGGCGGTGAGGTCGGCGTCGGCGGCTCCGCCGGAGGGGCTCCACCCCCCGTCGGACAGCTGGGTGGCGAGGATCCTGTCTATGTACTTCTGGCGGGTGGCCTGTGTCTTGCCCTTGGGGGCGTCGGGTACTGGGTAGTTCCGGCTGTCCAGAGCCAGCAGGGCCCAGATGGGCCCGTTGGTACCCTGCTGAACGGTGGCATTGAAGTCGCCCAGGGGCTTTGTCAGGTCATAGCCCGCCAGGTCCCGGGCGTCCTGGCCCAAGGCAGAGAGGGCCAGGATGAGCCGGGCATACTCGGTGTATTTCTTCTCATGGAGGATTCCCCGGCAGGCGGCCGTGTAGGTCTCTGCGACGGCGTAGTAGGTGCGGTACCAGGTTGCCGGACAGGCCGCGCCGCTGCGGGCCAGGCCGATGACAGCCCACTCACCGCCTATGGGACCCACCTGGGGGTCAGAGGCGGCGGTGAGGACCAGGTTGGCGGTGTCGCTGAGGACCTGGGATACCTTCGCATCTGCGGCCCGGGCGGGGAGTACAAGAGAGAGACTCAACACCAGGGCAAGCGCCAGGGCGCAGCTGCGTTTACCGATGGATACCATAGGGATACCTCCTTTTTATGGAATCAGAGGGCGATCCGGTCCAGAAATCGAATCAGGACCACGGCGGTCTCTGCCCGGCTGGCGGAACCCTTGGGGGCCAAAGTGGTGTCGGTACGGCCGTTGATAAGCCCCTCAG
>JABUSR010000017.1 GCA_021442645.1 Ruminiclostridium sp. | reverse complement strand
CACCGACCTTACCATCCCCATCGATAAAGACGCTCACACACTGACTCATGTCGCAGCCACGGCACCTACCGCAACTTTGCCCGGCAACAACGAATTCTGGGAGTGCTCCGGGTGCGACAAGATCTTTTCGGATGCCGATGGCCAGAATGATACCACCGCTATTGCTGTGGTGATTAACCCCACCGGCACCGATCCGGATCACCAGCACAAGCTGACCAAGGTCGAGGCCAAGGCCGCTACCGAGACCGAAGCCGGCAACGACGAGTATTACACCTGCTCCGAGTGCGGTAAGCTCTTTAAGGATGAGAACGGCCAGACCGAAACCACCCTGGCAGATGTGACGAAAGCTGCCACCGGCAAGCACAACATCGAAAAGATTGCTGCCAAGGCCCCCACCTGCACCGAACCCGGCCACGAAGAGTACTATTACTGCAATGATTGCCACAAGTTCTTCACCGATGAAAAGGGCCAGAATGAGGTAAAATACAAGGATAAGGAGATCCCCGCCACCGGCCACGACCTGACCAAGGTCTCGGCCAAGGATCCCACCGCCACCCAGCCCGGCAACAAAGAGTATTACGTCTGCAAGGGCTGCGAAAAGCTCTTCGCAGATGCCGAGGGCAAGGATGAGACCACCCTGGCAGCTGTGACCGTCCCCGCCACTGATAAGATCACCTTTACCGATGTGCCGGATAACGCCTACTACAGGGACGCTGTTTACTGGGCAGTCGATCAGGGCGTCACCACCGGTATCTCCTCTACCCTCTTTAACCCCAACGGGATCTGCACCCGTGCAGAGGCCGTCACCTTCCTCTGGCGTGCCGCAGGCTGCCCCGCACCTGATAGCACGGCAATGCCCTTCAAGGATGTGCCCGCAAACAGCTGGTATTACACTGCTGTGCTGTGGGCCGTGGGCGAGGGTATCACCACCGGTACCGACGCCACCACCTTCAGCCCCAATATGACCTGTAGCCGTGCCCAGATCGTGACTCTGCAGTGGCGCGCAAGCGGAAGCCCCTCTGTCGGGACTGTCTCCCAGTTTGCAGACGTCGGCAATAACGAATGGTTCACCAAGGCCGTCAACTGGGCTGTGAATAAGGGCATCACCAACGGTACCACCACCACCACCTTCAGCCC
>JABUSR010000109.1 GCA_021442645.1 Ruminiclostridium sp. | reverse complement strand
GTTCCTCCAAAGAGTTCTACCTGGGTGGTAGAAAACTGGGCCCCATTGTTACGGCCATGAGTGCTGAGGCCTCGGACATGAGCAGCTGGCTGCTTATGGGTCTGCCCGGCTTGGCCTATATCGCCGGTATTGCCGAACCCGGCTGGACTGCCATCGGTCTGGCAGTGGGTACCTATCTGAACTGGCTCATCGTGGCAAGGCGCCTGCGGAACTACTCCGTGAAGGTGAAGGCCGTCACCATCCCCAGCTTCTTCTCCCGCCGATTCCATGATAACCGGAATGTGTTGGCCTGCATCGGTGCCCTGGTGGTGCTGATCTTCTTCATCCCTTACACTGCTTCTGGCTTTAAGGCAATCGGCACCCTGTTCAGCAGTCTCTTTGACGTGAATTATCACTACGCAATGCTCTTTGGCGCTGTGGTCATCATTATCTACACCGTTCTGGGCGGTTTCCTGGCTGTGGCCAACAACGACCTAATCCAGAGTATCGTTATGTCCATTGCTCTGGTGGTCATCGTGGTCTTCGGAATCAGCCAGGCCGGCGGCTGGGATGCTGTGGTTGCCAATGCGCAGTCTCTGCCCGGTTACCTGAACTTGACCCAGGGCCACAATATGGCTGAGGGGACGGCATCGACCTACGGTGGTCTGAGTATCGTATCCACCTTGGCATGGGGCCTTGGTTACTTTGGTATGCCTCACATCCTCCTGCGGTTTATGGCTATTGAGGACGTGAAGAAGCTGAAAATCTCCCGCCGTGTGGCCTCCATCTGGGTGGTCATTGCTATGTCTGTAGCCGTCCTGATTGGTATCATCGGCTACGGCGTTACCCAGAACGGCGGGATTCCCTTCCTGTCCACCAGCTCCGAATCTGAGACCGTTATCATCAAGATGGCCGATCTGCTCAGCCAGTTCGGGCCTCTCTTCGCTATCGTGGCTGGCGTGGTTCTGGCCGGTATCATGGCATCCACCATGTCCACCGCTGACTCCCAGCTGCTCACCGCAGCGGCCGGCATGTCTCAGGACCTGATGCAAGACTTCCTGGGCATCAAAATGACATCTAAGCAGTCCCTGACTGCAGCCCGAATCACCGTGGCCGCAATCGCTGTGGTGGCTGCTGTTCTGGCCTGGAACCCCAACAGCTC
>JABUSR010000063.1 GCA_021442645.1 Ruminiclostridium sp. | reverse complement strand
TCCTTCAAAATCCTTTTAAGCAATTAATAACATCAACGATGCCGACTAATAAGAATAGTCCCACCTATCAAGTAAATGAAGTACTAATCTTAAATTGCTAAGTCAACAGGCTTCAATGCTGCAAGTCTCAGCAAAGTCAACGAATAAAACCGGTATACTGGGGTGAACCAGATGAAAGAAATATGCGGGCATTACAGGCATTACAAGGAACAAAAGCCCTACCGGGCTTTTTGTGAGGCAATTGATGAAACCGGTGTCAGGTACGTCCTCTATCAGAAACAGTACGGGGACCAATCGTTTTGGATCCGTCCCTACGACATGTTTTTTGAGTCCGTCCGGATCGACGAGAACGGAACGAAAAAGGAAGTGCTTCGGTTTACGCCGGCAGAAACGCCCCATGGGCCCACAGAGGAGCTTCGGGAATTGGAACAACGGATGCAGAAGGAAGCTATCATTGCTCTGCATTCCGAAACGCTGGCGCAATACGTGGTCACAGCTATTTCAAGGGAAAGCGGCAGCGTGGAAGTCAAGCTGTATTCTCCCAAATAAAACGGAAAGGCTCGGATGCTGTCAGCTGCAGCGTCCGAGCCTGTTTTTTATCAAATCAGGGGTGGGGTGGGTCCTGCCGGTGGACGCTCTCCTCCTCCGGGATGGTGCCGGTGGAGTCCGCCCGCTTGGAGAAGGCGAACTTCTGCTTGGCATAGAGGCCGCTGTAGCCGGAGACCAGGAAGCTGGCCGCCACGGCCACCAGGAAACCGCCGGAATTGCAGAAGAGGAAGACCTCGAAGCCCAGCACCAGGGCGGTGAGGGGGCAGTTGGTAACCCCGCAGAAGAGGGCAATCATGCCGATGGCGGCAGCGTAGGGGGCGGGCAGGCCCAGCAGGGGCCCCACCGCGCAGCCGAAGGCCGCCCCGATGGCAAAGGAGGGGACAATCTCGCCGCCCTTGAAGCCCGCGCCCAGGGTGATGGCTGTGAGGAGGAGCTTGAGTAAAAAGTCCCAGGGCAGGCACCGGCCCTTGCCGATGGTCTGCTCGATGATGGCCTGGCCGGTGCCCAGATAGTATTTGGTACCCAGGAGGGTGGTGAGGACCGCCATCAGGATGCCGCCTGCCACCACACGCAGGTAGGGGTTGGGCAGAAAATGCTCCAGGGCCCGGCGGACCCCGGAGAAGGTGTAGCACACCAGGATGCTCAGCAGGCCGCAGGCGATG
>JABUSR010000158.1 GCA_021442645.1 Ruminiclostridium sp. | reverse complement strand
CACCGGGGGAGGTGTGGGGAGTGTGGGTTCTGCATTGACGGAGACGAACTTGGCCTCGGCGGCGGCGCCCTGGCTGTAGTCCACGGTGCTGAGCCGGGCGGTGGCGGCATCGTCACCCTCCCAGACAGGCAGGGCGGTCTGCAGGATGCCGCCAATGGCCTGGCCCTGGGTGGAGGAGGCAATCACCCGGCCACCAGTGACGGTGATGTATTTGTCCACAAAAAGGACATCCGAAGAGTCATAGTTTAACTCGGCAGCACAGATTCCCCAGTTGGCTCCGGAGGCGGTCACCGTGCCGCCGGAGATTTGGATGTCCTCCCAACTGTAGATACCACCGCCGTCTTCTTTGGGACCATTGCCCTCAGCAGTCACCACAGTGTCCGTGCCATCGATGGTGAGAGCGTTATCGGCGGCGATTCCGTGCGCATTCTCGCCGGTGGCCGTTACAACGGCACCGCCGCTGATGGTCACATCTCCGCCGACCGAAATGCCGTCCCGGGTGCCGGTGACGGTCACTTCAGCTCTGTCTGCGATGAGGACGTCCTCATTCGCAAAGATCCCGTCATAGTAATCCGTATTATTCTCACCGATATAGCTCCCACCGACAGCAGTCACCACAGTGCCTTCGCCCTGGATGATGACACTGCCGGAGTAGGTGCAGATGCCATTACGCTGCTCGCTGGTGGCTGCCACAACTGCACCGCTGATGGTTATGTTGCCGGAGTTGGTAAAGATTCCATCTGAACGCTCACTTTTGGCTGTGACTTCAGCGCCGTCTTCGATGGTTACAGTATTGGTTCCAGACCAACCAAGATCAATGCCCATCCAGCCGCCGGCGGCGGTGACATCCGTGCCTTCGCCCCGGACGGTGAGGTTGCCGTAGGTGCCGATTCCATCGGACCTCTTGCCGGTGGCGGTAACAACGGCGCCGCCGCTGATGGTCACGTTGCCGCTGGCGAAGATGCCGGACCCATCGCCGGTGGCGGTTAGACTGCCGCCGGTTGTGCCGCACCGGAGAGTCAGACCGGTGCCGCTCTCCATGCCTAAGTAGCCATTGTCGCTTTCACCGCCGATGACGGTGCTGCTGCCCACCAGCTCGATGGTCAGGTTGTCTTGCGAGTTTCCATAGATATCGATGCCGGAGCCGTCGGGAACAAGGATGGCGGCGTTGGTCAGGGTCAGGGTAGAGGTGGCACTGTCCCAGTCGATGCC
>JABUSR010000251.1 GCA_021442645.1 Ruminiclostridium sp. | reverse complement strand
CAAGGTGGGTGGGCAAAATGGGCTGTACTTCTTTCGAAAACGGGCTTCTTTCAGCCTTTACCGGGCGTGGTTCTACACTGGCTCCCTCTGACGAGGGAGCTGGCAAAAATTCCTAATTTTTGACTGAGGGAGAGATACACCCGCCTTTCCTTTTTCCCTGCAAATCTCACTTTCGGAGAAAGCCGAAGGCTTTTTCGAAAGTCTTTAAAAAACCACCGGCGGCCTTCAAAGGCTCGTCGGTGGTTCTCGTTTCTTATGTTGTTCAGCTCACTGCAGCGCAGCGGACTGCCATTCTGGTCTGGCCGCCGGGGTTGCAGGTGAACATGGTCAGGTCCCAGTCTCCGGTGATCATATCCTCGATCTGGGTGGGCTTCAAGGTCTCCAGGCTCACGACCTGGTAGTGGAAGACCCGCCCGGCCACGCTGGTGAAGTAGACATCGCTCCCGGGCTTCAGCCGCTTAATGGGGCTGAAGTGCCGCAGGTAATTGTGTCCGGCGATGACCATGTCGTTGGTCAGGTAGGACCCGGTGTACCGGCAGGGGGCAATCTTCAGCCGGGTGTAATCCCACTGGTCCATCACCGGCAACACCAGGTTGATGGAGGGAATCTCCAGGATGCCGATGTATCCGTTCCCGTCCACCTCAATGGCCTCCGGCTCCCGGTAGGGATTCCACTCAGGATCCTGCCCTCGGTTCTGCTCCCCGCCCACGGGAATCTCCTCCACCAGCTGGGCGGCCACCTCCTCGGAAGCCTCGTAGGCCCGGTTGGCGTCCCAGCGGTTATAGAGAATCAGGGCCAAGGCCGCGAGGATGAGGGCCAGACCGATGGAGAGGCAGAGCAGAGCCGCCCGTTTCTTCCGCTTAGTCTTCTTCATTCCGGGCTCTTCTCCAGCTGCTCCAGCCAAAGGCCAGCATCAGCAGACCTGCACCGGCCAGAACAGGCACCGGCCACCAGAGCTGACCGGTCTGGGGCAGCTTCCCGCCGGGGTCTGGCTTGTCGGAGTCGCCGGGTTCATCGGGTTCATCCGGGGGGGTGTAGGGCTTATTGGGGTGGTCAGTCTCATCCGGCTCCACCTTGGGGTAGGCCTTCACATCATAGACCAGCTGCCCGTCCTCCAGGGTGGGAATCATCAGCAGGAAGGGCATAATATCGGTGTAGTTCGTGGCGGGCACGTCCTGGGCAATCAGGTAGAGGCCGGGGGTCAGGTTCCCCACA
>JABUSR010000212.1 GCA_021442645.1 Ruminiclostridium sp. | reverse complement strand
GGCCACGTGGTCTTCACCGGCACCTGGGCGTTCACGCCCGACACCTACAGCGTAACCTACCAGTTCTCTGGGGATGCTCCGACGGATGTCGTTGCTCCCACGGACGGAAAAACCTATCACTGGCACGACTCTGTGACCGTTGCTGAAGCCCCCACCACCACAGTAACGACCGACAAAAACGGCGTGCCCGGCATTTGGAAATTCAATGGCTGGGCGACCGCAGCTGATCTCACCAACGGCATCGAGAGCCACGTGACCTACACCGGCACCTGGACGTTTACCCCGGCCAAAATCAAAGTGACCTTTAACGCCGGTACATCCGGCAAGCTTACAACCACCGGTGACCCCCTGGCCGCACAGACCATTGACGCCGGTAAAACGGTCAATGGCGTGCCCGCAATTACTGCAAATAGCAGCTATACCTTCCAGGGCTGGGAGATTGTCGGCGGCGATGGTACCCGGTATTCCAATGCAGCCGTTGCGTCTATGAAGCTGGTTGCCGATACCGACTTTACTGCGGTCTATCAGAAGGACACGAATCCCAGCGACGGCGAACAGGTCCCCGTTTCTCCCGATGACGGCACGAACACGCCGCCTAAGGATATTCCCTCCGTACCCGACGGCGATAAGGTCCCGGGGTCCCCTGACGACGATACGAACACCCCGGACGAGGATGTTCCTGACGTCGACGATGCCTGCCCAAGGGACGAGACCTGCCCCATTTTCCCCTTCGATGACTCCGATCCCCATGCCTGGTACCATGACGCCGTGCATTACTGCATTGAGGAGCGATTGATGAACGGCATTGGCAACGGAAAATGGGACCCCAACGGTACTCTGAACCGGGCGATGCTCTGCCAGGTCTTCTACAACAAGGAGGGCAGACCGGCGGCCACCGCAGGCAACCCCTTTGAGGACGTGGCTGAGGGTACATGGTACTATGACGCTGTGGTCTGGTGCAATGCCAACGGCATTGCCATCGGCTATGGAAACAGCCGGTTCGGCCCCACCGATCCCATCACCCGTGAGCAGTTGGCCACCATCATCTATCGTTACGATCAGAAGCAGGGCGGCGGTTTCAAGGATGCCTGGAGCTTCGAACTGGACTTCACCGACGCCGACCAGGTCAGCGACTGGGCCTATGAGGCCATGTGCTGGTGCAGCATGAACAAAATCGTGAATGGCTACGGCAACGGGCTCCTGATCCCAAGGGGGAATGCCACCCGGGCCGAGGCCGC
>JABUSR010000181.1 GCA_021442645.1 Ruminiclostridium sp. | reverse complement strand
AAAGAACAGAAAACGCTGCTGAGGGGAGAGATCCGCAGTGAGGGAGTCACTGTGATTCGAAGCGAGTTTCCTGCCTTTATATGACTGCAATAAAATAGAAGAAAGGAAAAAGAAAAATGAGCGCACAAATGAAGAGAACCTGGGCAGAAGTTTCCATGGAGAGACTGGCCCACAACTACCACGCACTGCGTGGCCTGACCCCTTACGGCACCAAGTTTCTGGGCCTGGTGAAGGCTGACGCCTACGGCCACGGCGCCGTGCCCGTGGCCAAGGAGCTGGAAAAGCTGGGAGCCGACTATCTGGGCGTTGCCTGCCTTGACGAGGCCATTGAGGTCCGTGAGGCCGGCGTGAAGACCCCCATCCTCATTCTGGGGTGCACCCCCGTGGCCTATGCGGCCGACCTGGTCAAGTACAACATCTCCCAGGCCTGCTATGACCTGGAGTTCGCAAAGGCACTTTCCGACGTGGCACAGAAGGCCGGCGGCGAGATTACCGTTCACATCCAGTGCGACACCGGCATGACCCGTCTGGGTTTCCTCTGCCATGAGGAAACGATTGAGAAGTCTGCCAAGGAGATCTACGAGGCTGTCAACCTGCCCGGCCTGAAGGCAGAGGGCATTTTCACCCACTTCTCCGATTCTGACGGCAGCGAAGAGTATACCATGCTGCAGTTCGGCCGCTTCCTGGGCATCATCGATCAGGTGAAGGCCTTGGGCTATGAGTTCCCCATCCGCCACTGCGCCAACAGTGCAGCCACCCTGCTCTATCCCGCCACCTATCTGGATATGGTCCGCCCCGGCATCGTCCTCTTCGGTCATCTGCCTGATGCCTCCATGGACCCCGGCCTCTGCGACCTGGTCCCCGTGCTGGAGCTGAAGAGCCGTGTGGCAACGGTCCGCGAGGTCCCCGCAGGCACCCCTGTCAGCTACGGCCGCACCAACACCCTGACCCGGGATACCCGCCTGGCTGTCATCCCCGTGGGCTACGGCGACGGCTACAGCCGCGGCTTCTCCAACAAAATTACTGTCCTGATCAACGGCCAGAAGGCCCCCGTCACCGGCAGAATCTGCATGGATATGTGCATGGTGGACGTGACCGACATCCCCGGCGTCAAGGAAGGCGATGTGGCCGTTCTCTACGGTGAGGATCAGCCCGTGGAAGCCGGCGCCGGCATCATCAACACCATCTCTTACGAGCTGCTGTGCGTGCTGACCAAGCGCATCCCCAGAATCTACCTCTGATTGGCTGCCCC
>JABUSR010000098.1 GCA_021442645.1 Ruminiclostridium sp. | reverse complement strand
CCCTGGATGCTGACGGTCTTCAGACCGCCCAGGTTGTGGCCGGTGAGGACGGTCTTATCGGCGGTGTAGGTGTCCACCAACCCGGCAGGGCCGGAGATGGAATAGGCGTTGGCCAGCAGGTCCTCTGTAGGGGCGTCCCGCAGGACCCTGCCCTCCCGCAGGATGAAGGTGTGCTCGATGAGATTTTCTACCTCGGCAATGAGGTGGGTGGAGATGAGGAAGGTGCTGTGGCCCTCCGCATATTTCTCTACAAGGAGACGGTAGAAGAGTTCCCTGTGCTGTGCGTCCAGCCCCAGCACCGGCTCGTCAAAGAGGACGTACGGGGCGTTGACGCTGAGCCCAAGGATCAGCCGGAAAATGGAGGCGTACCCCGTGGACAGGGCGGTAAGCCGTTTGTTCAGGGGCAGCCCGAACTGGGCGGCCAGGTTACGGGCGTAATCTGCGTCAAAGGTGGGGTAGAAGAGAGGGACGAGTTTGAAAATCTTATTTACCTTGGCTTCCGCGGGAAAGAAATTCTGCTCGCCCACCATGAAGATACGGCGCAGGGCCGCATCGTTGTTTTTTACAGGCATTCCGTCCACCAGGACCTGCCCGCTGTCCGGCCGCTGCCGGTCTGTGAGAATGCTGAGCAGGGTGGTCTTGCCCGCACCGTTGTTCCCCAGCAGGCCATAGATGCGGCCCGCCTCCAGGGTCAGGGAGACCTGGTCAAGGGCCCGGGTCTTCCCAAAGGTTTTTGTGATCTGCTGAAATTCAATTGCCATAATCGTACCCCCTTTGAATGAGTTCCTTTAATTGGTCTGCGGTAAGGCCGAGGTTTTTCGCCTCCCGAACCACCGTCTCGATATAGTTGCGGTAAAACTCCTCCGATCGCTGCTTGCGGATGGCCGCCTGGGCACCCTCTGCCACAAACATGCCAATCCCTCGCTTTTTATAGAGCAGTCCGTCACTTACCAGAAGGTTGATTCCCTTCAGGGCGGTGGCGGGGTTTATCTTGTAGGTGGCGGCATATTCCGTAATGGACGGCACCTGGCTGCCCTCCGGGTAGGCCCCGGACAGAATCCCGGCCTGCAGCTGCTCGGCCAGTTGGAGGAAAATTGGCTTATCGCCCTGAAATGCCATAGCAACACCTCCTATCTTTATTGGTTAGTTACTATAGTAATTAACCATAACAGCAATATACCATGGTTAATAGGTGTTGTCAACAGATATCCGCACGATTGACAAAAGAATTTTTTTGGCGTACAGTGGAGAAAA
>JABUSR010000206.1 GCA_021442645.1 Ruminiclostridium sp. | reverse complement strand
CCGGTCCATCCCGGACGGGAAGCTCTGCCCTTTGGGTGGGTCAGAAACCGCAAGTTACATTTTTTCGGGTTCGGGATATTCCACACCGAAGGTCTCCACAGTTACCTTCTTCATCCGCTGGTCTTCCTTGGGCTTGTCCATACGGTCGGTCTTCACGGCTGCGATGGCATCCACCACCTCCAGCCCCTCGGTGACCTTGCCGAATGCGGCATACTGACCATCCAGGAAGGGGCCGTCGGCATGCATGATGAAGAACTGGCTGCCGGCGGAGTTGGGCATCTGAGCGCGGGCCATGGAGAGGACGCCGCGGGTGTGGCTCAGGTCGTTCTTCACGCCGTTTCCTGTAAACTCACCCTTAATGCTGTAGCCGGGGCCGCCGATTCCGATACCCTGGGGGTCGCCGCCCTGGATCATGAAGCCGGAGATAACCCGGTGGAAGATCAGGCCGTCATAGAAGCCCTTTCCGGCCAGGCTCACGAAATTGTTCACGGTGATGGGTGCCACCTCGGGGTACAGCTCGGCAACGATTTTGCCGCCGTTTTCCATCTCGATGGTCACGATAGGATTCTGTGCCATAGTTGTTTTCTCCTTTTATATTGTGGTTTTCCGCAGGGCGGAATTCGTTGACTTATCTCTGCTTGAGGGCGCGGTCCATTTCCCGCTTGGCGTCCCGCTGGGCAGCCGCCTCCCGCTTATCGTAAAGCTTTTTACCCTTGCACAAGCCGACCTCGACCTTTACCCGGGGCCCTTTGAAGTAGAGGCTCAGGGGGACCAGGGTATAGCCGTCCTGCTTGATCTTGGCAAAGAGTTTGTTGATCTCCCGCTTGTGCATGAGCAGCCGGCGGGGGCGGCGGGGCTCCCGGTTGAAGATATTTCCCTTCTCGTAGGGGCTCACGTGCATCCCGTTGAGGGTCATCTGCCCATCCTTGATGGTACAGAAGGAGTCCTTCAGGTTCACGTTGCCCATCCGGATGGACTTGACCTCCGTCCCGGCCAGTTCGATGCCCGCCTCGTATTTGTCCTCCACGAAGTAATCGTGAAAGGCCTTGCTGTTTTTTGCGATAACTTTCCGCTTTTCTTCTGCCATGGCGGGCACCTCCCCTCTCTGCAGCAGTCTGAATGGACTTATATTATCCTTTATTATAGCCCATCTGTCAAGGGTCCGGGCCCCGTTTCCCGGGTGTTTCCCGGCACTGTTCAAATATTGTTTACAGAATTCAATTTGACATCTCCGCTCTATTGTGTTACAATTTGGTAACA
>JABUSR010000168.1 GCA_021442645.1 Ruminiclostridium sp. | reverse complement strand
GGCATGGTATCCTTACCAACTACGTCCAGTCCCAGGGCCCTGCAGTGATCCTCGATAATGGGGTCCAGCTCCTCCAGCACAATGACCTTGTCTACCTGAGCGGCGAAGTCCAGAATCTTCTTCCTAGGCAGGGGGTTGACCAGGCCCAGTTTCAGGATGCAGGCCTTATCCCCAAAAACCTCCCGGGCATACTGGTAACTGGTAGAGGATGTGATGATACCCACAGTGGTATCCTCCCCCATCTCCATCCGATTCAGTTCGGTAGCCTCTGCAAAGTCGATGAGTTTCCGGGTCCGCTCCTCCACAATCGGGTGACGGGGCCGGGCGTTACCGGGCACCATAACGTACTTGGCAATATCCTTTACATAGGGGCGGAGAGCCGGCTCCTGACGCTCGCCCATCTCTACGATACTCTGGGAGTGTGAGATACGGGTACACAGCTTCAGGAACACGGGCGTATCGTATTCCTCAGACAGTTCAAAGGCGATTCCGGCAAAGCGGCGGGCCTCGTCAGAGTCTGCCGGCTCCAGCATGGGTAACTTAGCCGCCACAGCATATCGGCGGGAGTCCTGTTCATTTTGGGAAGAGTGCATCCCCGCATCGTCAGCCACGCAAACGACCATACCCGCGTTGATACCGGTATAGGAAATAGTAAAGAGCGGGTCGGCTGCCACATTTACGCCCACATGCTTCATCACGCAGGCAGAGCGCTTTCCGGCCAGGGCTGCACCAAAAGCCACCTCCATAGCGACCTTTTCGTTGGGCGCCCACTCGCAGTAGATCTCAGGGTACTGCGCGGCCTGCTCCGTGATTTCCGTACTGGGCGTACCGGGATAGCTAGAAATCAGGCAGCAGCCTGCCTCGTATAGCCCGCGGGCTGCTGCCGCATTGCCCAGCATCAATTTTTTCATGGACCATGTCCCCTTTCTAAGTCAGCTGCCAAAGACTCAGGGTCTTTCCAGCGAATCAATAAACATTTCTATCTATCATACCATTTTTCCCTCGGTTCGTAAATGAATTTTTTCAATAAAATTGTAGCGTTATCACTTTCCCCTTCTTCTCCCATAATCTTCGGTGTCGGACTCCTCCGTTCGAACACACAGGATCCTACGGTATTTTTCCCGACTCAAAAATTTTCATTGACAATACCCGTCCGGGGTGGTATACTAATCGCCGTAAAACAAAGTAGGAAGGTTCCGCCTGCCTCACCTCCCGCAAATAAGCGAAGGGGTCAATACGGTAAAAAGCACCCCTATGCGGATGCTTCTTTGCCTATGTGCGGATACCTTTCGAAAGGTAT
>JABUSR010000175.1 GCA_021442645.1 Ruminiclostridium sp. | reverse complement strand
CCTGTGGCTCTTTATGAGTTAGTGGGTGAACAACGATAATAATCATATCAAGTCATACATGTCTATGCCTGTTCTTGTAGAACGCCAAAATTTCGTAAATTTGCGTAATTCGCGTCAAATAATATGGACATATTTATGAAAATGGCTGTCAGCGAGGCGTACAGCGGCATCAGATCGGGACACGGCGGGCCTTTTGGCGCAGTCATAGTCAAGGATGGGGCAGTTGTTGCCCGGAGCCACAACAAAGTCCTTCTCAAAGGTGATCCCACCTGCCATGGAGAGATAGAGGCCATACGCTCCGCCTGCCGCAGGCTGGGGACGGGTGATCTTTCCGGCTGCACGCTCTACACAACTGCCGAGCCGTGCCCCATGTGTCTGGGAGCAATTATGTGGGCCAACATAGATAGGGTCTACTACGGCTGCAGGGTTCTTGACACGGATGCCATAGGCTTCAGGGACAGCAGGTTTTACGACCATCTCAGCGGTAATTCGCAGCTGCTGGATATGCAGGAACTTGACAGGGAAGAGTGTCTGAAGCTCTTTAAGGACTACTCTGAGAGTGAGCACAAGACATATTGATATCGGGCTCAGATTGACGGAGAGAGAAAAGGCTGAATATTCTTTTTCCGGCGGCTCTCATTCCCGGAAGCACGCTTGACAGAGTCTATCAGACGGCACCATATCAGATACATCAATGTCCCCAAAAATCCAGTTCGTCAGAAAGACCTATGCGGTGCGCCATTATGTACATGGCCGAAAACATTGCAACCCCACCGATGAGCAGGGCTGCAACTTTTCCGAATATCGTTTTGTTAGCCATTAGTTGAGCTGTGGAATCGGGAAGAATTTTCCGCTGAGGACAAACCATACCATTGCAAAGGTCAGCAATACATTGAATGTCTGCCCTACAAGGTATAGCCACAGCACTTTTCCCCCCTGCATCCTCTTTACCAAATCCTTGAAGTTGGTGTCAAGACCAATGCAGGTAAAGGCAAGAACAAAAGCCCAGTTCTTGTATTGGTCCAGAACTTTATTGATTGCTCCAACTGCATCGGGGTTAGAAGGCTGTATCACAAATGACGCCACGAGTGATGCAATAAAGAAGCCGATGATAAACTTTGGGAAACGAACCCAGATTTCTTTTGCTCCAATCTTTTCACTTGGGTCCCTGTCAACCTTGGTGGCAAAGAAAAGTGCTACGAAAAATGCTATGAACCCAATAAGGATGTTCTGAATCATCTTTACCAGCACAGCAGCCTGCTCTCCTTCACCGCCAAGTACGCTGCCAGCCACTGCAACAGC
>JABUSR010000117.1 GCA_021442645.1 Ruminiclostridium sp. | reverse complement strand
TTGAACCTGTGACCTCCCGCACGTCAAGCGGATGCTCATACCAGCTGAGCTAATCGTCCATATTTACTTCCTGTCCCCTGCGGAACGATTTGTATCTTACACGATATTCCTGTGTTTGTCAACAACTTTTTCTAATTTTTTTGTTTTTCCACCACCCCGGAAGGTTTGACAAGGCCGGGCCCTATTCCTTATAATGTAAGTAAATAAACCGTCCCGGCAGGAGGTCTTCCCATGATTGACCTGAACAACATCATGCGCTATCACGAAAACAATCGCATCGAGGCCAAAAAGGCCGCCGGGGGCTTTCCCCGCAGCCTGTGGGAAACCTATTCCGCCTTTGCCAATACCATCGGCGGGCTCATTCTCCTGGGGGTGGAGGAGTCCCACAGCAAGGAGCTCTCCGTCACCGGCATCCCTGATCCCCAGGGCTACGTAGACGCCGTCTGGCAGACAGTGAACGACCCTGCCAAGGTCAGTGTCAATATTCTCTCCCCGGAGGACGTTGCTGTCCACACCATTGACGGCAAAGCCGTGCTGGTTGTCTCCGTGCCTCGGGCCGGCCGCCGCCAGCGGCCGGTATACATCGGCGACAGCCCTTTCACCGGCTCCTATCGGCGGGACGGTGAGGGGGACTACCACTGCTCCGCTGAGGAGGTCCGGGCCATGCTCCGGGACCGGGACGATGCCCCCGCCGACCTGGCCGTGCTGGAAGCCCGCCGCCCGGAGGACCTATCACCAGAGACTCTGCGCCAGTTCCGGATCCTCATGGCCATGCGCCGCCCGGAGCACCCCTGGAATCGGCTCCCCGACGAGGACTTCCTCCTGCAGGCAGGAATCCTGGGCCGGGGAAAGGACGGAATCTCCCCCCACCCAACGCTGGCCGGTCTGCTCCTGCTGGGCCGCCGCGGGGCGCTGAAGGAAGTCTTCCCCCAGGTTAAGCTTATCTATCAGGAGAGCGACACCGGATTTTCTCTGGCCACCAACCGGCCCGAGTGCCCGGAAAACCTCTTCTCCTTCTATCTCGCAGTAGCGCGGAGGCTCTCCGCTGTCTCCACCCTGCTGGCGGAGGACCCCGACACCCGGACATCCCTGGCCGCTGCCATGCGGGAGGCTGTGCTGAATGCCATTCTCCACGCCGACTACTTCGGCAGCAGTGGGCTGACCATCCAGCGGACAGACTCTCAGCTCGAGGTCACCAACGGCGGCCTCCTCCGTCTGCCCCCTGACCAGGCCAAGGAAGGCGGGACGGCAGATCCCCGCAACGTGGCTCTCACCCGCCTGTTCTCTCTGGTGAAGCTGGGCTCCGGCGCAGGCCGGGG
>JABUSR010000209.1 GCA_021442645.1 Ruminiclostridium sp. | reverse complement strand
ACCTCGATCTCCCGGCTGCCGTTGTCGTCCGCCAGATAAGCTTCCCAGGTCTTGTGACCATGAGCGGAAGCGGCTGCATGGGAGTCGTAATAGACATCAAAGTCCACGCCGTACCTGGCAAATGCTCCGGTATCCTCGACCACATATTCCACGCCGTTCATCACCACCTTTGTTCCCATGGGAACTGTGGGATTATTGGCATCCACCGCAATGGTGTGGTTGGACTGAGGCATCACGCCGCTGGCTGTGGGACCGCCGGACCACTGACCGCAGCAGATGCTGCAGTTGCAATAGCCGCTGGTCACTACCTGACCTAAGGATTCGCCCACCCGTACGGTTCGGGTCTCGGTAACGGTCTCCGTATTGCCGGAGAGATCCATGCCATACTGGGCTGCAAACAGTGCCCGGATGGTCGGCTCCACATCCTCATACTTGAACTCGCCGAATTTCACCGTCAGATAGGAAATGAGGTGATAGGGGTTGTGCCAGATCTCCGCCACGTTGTACCGGTACTCGTCATAATTGGCATTTCGCGATTCCACGCTGTTGATCTGGGCATTCAGCGCCGCCTCCAGGGCCCGGTAAGCGTTTTCCGCATCATGGATATCCTTGTCCGTACTGGGGTAAGTGGTGGTTCCGATAAGAGAACCCGCTCCCTGAATGGAAGCACTGCAGCTGCTAAGGGAGGCGGAGATCACCAGAAACAGGATGCCGAGCAGTCCCGCTGTGATCAGGATCGCACTGCTTTTCCGGATGAACTCCTCCTTCACCACCTTGGCCTTGATGGCAACGGCCTCCTGAATGTTGGCTGCCGCAAAGCCGCCCACCGACTCGGCGGTTTTCTTGCCGCTTTTGGCTGCTGCATAGGCATCCCGGTACCGTTTTCTCTGCAGAAACCGGCTTAGATTTCTCTGTTTTTCCCGGTGCTGGATCTCCTGCCTGGCCGCCTGCTTCGCCGCTTCCGCAGAACCCTCCGCCTCGGAAAACTTCAATCTTCCGCCCAGGGAGACCTCCACATCCTGATAGCCCTTCCGGATCATCCTGCCGGAGGTACGGTTGCTTCGAAGCTGCGCCTTGCGAAGACTGGCCGTGGTGCCATCCATCAGATCCCCGGCAGCCTCCACAGCGACATTGTCATCCTCCTCGGAATCCTTTTCCTTACTGCGAAGAGCCTTGCCGGCCAGTGCCGCAGCCGTCGCCGCAGCCCCGGTGGTGGCCGCTGACTTTCGGGCAATACCGATACCGGCTCCCTGTGTCATGCCGCCCTCATCATCGAAAAGGAGCTTTGACACCTTCTTCTGTTCCTCGGTCAGCCTTTTTCTCTGCTG
>JABUSR010000064.1 GCA_021442645.1 Ruminiclostridium sp. | reverse complement strand
CGGCGTAGCGGCAGCCACAGCGGCCAGCACGGGCACCAGGTCTGGGATGTTCCGGGCATCGATGACGGCAGGCCGCAGCGGGCCGGGACGGGCCGTGACAATTCCACCCTCCCGGGTGACTTCCGCCCCCATGGCGGCCAGGACCTCACAGACCGCCCGGTCCCCCTGAAGGGAATCCGGATCCATGCCCGTTACGGTGACCTCGCCGCCCAGGGCACCCATACACAGCCAGGGGGCGGCGTTGGACCAGTCCCCCTCCACTGCCATAGAAATCGGACCATGATAGGCCCCGCTGGGGATGTCCCAGCCGTCCACTCTCTCCCGGGGAACCACACCGAAGTCAGCCAGGGATTGGAGCGTCAGGTCAATATAACCCCGGGACTCTCTCTTCCCCGTCACTGTGAGGCGGCTGCCCTCCCCCAAAAGGGGCAGAGCGAAGAGAAGTCCGGAAATGAACTGGGAGGACACATCACCCGGCAGAGTAAATGTCCCCGGCGTGAGTTGACCTGAGAAATCCAGCCGGTCCTGTCGGGAGGTAATAGTACAGCCGTGAGCCCTGAGCTGGTCCGCCAGGGGCTCCATGGGCCGCTGGGCCAGCCGACCGGCCATGCGGAAAGACCCGTCTGCCCCCAGAGCGCAGACCATCGGCAGTAAAAACCGGAGGGTGGATCCGCTCTCCCCGCAGTCCAGGGTACAGGGCGAGGGGATATCCCCCCGGCGGACGGGCCTCACCCGGTAGCCTTCCTTCTCCCGGACTACTCCGGCCCCCATGCCGATGAGGCACCGGATGGTGGCGTCAATGTCCTGAGACGTCCGGTCACAGCGGACGAAGGTCTCCCCCTCAGCCAGGGCAGCACAGATAAGAAGCCGGTGGGCGGCAGACTTGGAGGGGATAGCCTCCAGAGTTCCGAACACAGGCCCCGGCGGGATGGTAACAGTCATAGATTCAGCCCCTTTTCGATCCACCGGCGCAGGTCGGCCACGGGGACCTTCCGGAGAACGCTCTTCCCCCAGTCCATGGGGACCACCAGGGTGATGGTGCCGCCGGTACGTTTCTTATCAGACAGGGTCTTTTCATAAAGCTCACCCGCCGTATACGCCGCAGCGTCCGGCAGGTCGTATTGTTTCAGCAGGGCCTGCAGCCGGGGCAGGACCTCCGGCGGGCAGAGGCCATAGGCCGCTGCTGCCCGGGTGAGGATAGTCATCCCCACCGCCACAGCCCGCCCGTGGGAAATGTTGTACCCGCTGGCGACCTCGATGCCATGGCCCACCGTGTGACCCAAGTTCAGGAGTTGCCGGGCGCCGGTGTCGAACTCGTCCTCCTCCACCAGGTCCCGCTTCATGGCCAC
>JABUSR010000023.1 GCA_021442645.1 Ruminiclostridium sp. | reverse complement strand
GCAAAGGCATTCTGCCGCAGTAAGGACGTCACCGTCCTGGGTTGGGATACCAACGAGTCCGTTATGCTCTTCGCCCAGCTCGCCGAGGCCATCCAGGCCCCTCTCACGGAGGAAAACTTGGGGGCGGTGGACCTCCTCCTGCTGGCTACCTACCCTGAGGCGGTGGTGGAGCACATGGAGCGGCTGGCACCCAAGCTCAGCCCCCACACTATGGTTATCGACTGTGCCGGAACCAAGGAGAAGGTGTGCCAGGCAGTCTTTCCCCTGGCGGAGAAATATGGCTTTCGGTTCTTAGGAGGCCACCCCATGGCGGGGACCCACAACTCCGGGTTCAAGTACAGCCGGGAGGATCTTTTCGACGGGGCTCCTATGGTGCTGGTGCCCCCCAACTTCTCTGACATCCGCCTGCTGGACGATGCAAAAAAAAGACTGGCCCCGGTAGGCTTTGGCCGCATCTCTATCACCACCGCTGCTGACCACGATAGGAAGATTGCCTTCACTTCTCAACTGGCCCATGTGGTGTCCAACGCCTATGTAAAGAGTCCCACGGCCCGGGTCCATGCGGGGTTTTCTGCCGGGAGCTACAAGGACCTGACCCGCGTGGCCTGGCTGAACCCGGATATGTGGGCAGAGCTCTTCCTGGAGAATCGGGAAAACCTTCTCTTCGAGGTGGACACCATCATCAAAAGTCTGCAGGAATACCGGGTTGCCCTGGACCGAGAGGACTTCGACAGCCTTCGGAGTCTCCTGGAGGACGGCCGCCGCATCAAGGAGGAGGTGGACAGCCATTGACATCTCTCACCGTGCGGGCCTCCCGGCCCTATGAGGTAAAAATCGGGAACGGACAGCTCTCCCATCTGGGAGAGGAGGCTGCTGCCCTGGTTACCGGCCGGACGGCGGCCCTGGTCTCAGACTCCCATGTGGCGCCTTTGTACCTGGACCGGGCAAGGGAAGCTATGGAGGCCGCCGGGTTCCGGGTCTGCGCCTTCGTCTTTCCTGCCGGGGAGGCCTCCAAAAACGGCCAGACCTACCTGGAACTGCTGGAGTTTCTGGCGGAGCAGAAGGTGACCCGGTCCGACCTGTTGGTGGCCCTGGGCGGTGGCGTGGTGGGCGATCTCACCGGCTTTGCTGCTGCTACCTTCCTCCGGGGGGTGTCCTTTCTCCAAGTGCCCACCACACTTTTGTCTGCGGTGGACGCCTCCGTGGGGGGCAAGACGGCCATTGATCTGAACAACGGCAAGAATCTGGCGGGGGCCTTTTACCAGCCCCGTCTGGTTCTCTGCGATCTGGACACCCTGACCACCCTCCCCGACGATGTATTTTCCGACGGCTGCGCCGAGGTCATCAAATACGGCATGATCGGGGACCCTGCCCTG
>JABUSR010000190.1 GCA_021442645.1 Ruminiclostridium sp. | reverse complement strand
ATCGTTGCCACCGGGATCGTACCCAGGCCAATAGGGCTTATCGTTGCCACCGGGATCGTCACCGGGTTCATCACCGGGCTCATCGCCGGGCTCGTCACCGGGCTCGTCAGCGGGAGGCTGATTGCCCGCATCCTTCCAGTGGGCATAGACGGTGGTGTTCTCGCTGAACATGGTGTCAGTGGTGATCTTCGTACCGCCTTCCTTACCGGTGTACCAGCCCTCGAAAGTGTAGTCGGTCCGCGCAGCGGTGGGCAGGGTGATCAGCCTGCCGTCCTTATTGGTATCGGCAGTGGTAACGCTGCACCGACCGCCGTTGGCGTCAAAGGTGATGGTGAAATCCACGTTGATGGCAACATACTTAGCCGTGGTTTTATCGCCCTGGCTGTAATCAACGGAGCTGGCCCGGGCCGTGCGGGCGGTGTCGCCCTCCCGGACGGGCAGGGTGGTCTTCAGGTTCCCTCTGTAGATGCCCTGGCCGTTGGGGGTGCCGTCGGCAATCACCTCGCCGCCGGTGACGGTCAGAGTACCCATTGCCATAATCCCGTACTGTTTGCCGGTGGCGGTCACTTTGGCGCCGTCCTTGACGGTGATAGAGGCGGGGGCTTGTAAACCGCCGCCATTTTCCCCACCGGCAACTGTCACCTCGGTCCCTTCGCCCTGGATGATGATATCGCCGGAGTAACCACCAAAAAGCCCGCTTTCGCCCGCACCGGTGGCCTTCACCTGTGCGCCACTGCTGATGGTCACGCCGGTATTTGCGCTAATTCCGTAGTTGCCGCTGGCCTTCACCTCGGCGCCGGAGATCCGGATGTCCTTTAAGCCATAGATACCTATGCCGTTGTAATTTTTTACCTCAGCGTCCACTTTCGTGCCATCATCTTCGATGCAGACACTTCCGCCTGTTGCCATGATGCCGTACATTTTGGCGCCGGTGATATCCACATCTGCGCCGCCGCTGATGGTCACGCCGCCGCCTGTGGAAATTCCATAGAAGCCATTGGCCGTCACTTCAGCGCCGGAGATCTCGACGCCGGTCTTGCTGTAGATGCCGTTGCCGCCGACGTAGTTAACTCCCTGGGCGTCCACTTTCGTGCCTTCGCCCTGGATGGTGACACCGCCGTCCTTGGCATAGATGCCATAGCTATTGTCACCGGTTGCCTTTACATCAGCGCCACCGCTGATGGCCACATTGCCGGAGACCACGGAAATGCCGACAGCTCCGCCGGTGGTCAGGCCGCCTGCGCTTCCGAATGGTAGAATGGTCAGGTTACCGTCGGAAGCCACGCCATAGCTGCCGCCCTTGACCGTGCTGCTGCCCTCCAGGACAATATTCAAGTCGTCATCGGCGTCAATGCCGGTGCCGTTGGGCACAAGGATGGCGGCATCGGTCAGGG
>JABUSR010000204.1 GCA_021442645.1 Ruminiclostridium sp. | reverse complement strand
GGGCGGTTGATGCTTCAAAAGGCGCCTCATACGAAATCGACGCCTCTGCGGAGGCGATTAAAACAAGCCAATTCCTGTCTTGTTTTAATCGGATTTCAGTATGAAATTCCCTTCTATTGCTCTGCGGCATTCTAATCTCCAAACATATTGACGGATAATCATTGGCCCCATTGATCAGACCGCGCAACACGGTATCTGATCAATGGGGCCAGTTTTTTAGAGAGTTTCTCTAATCGGGAGGCACAGACCTCCGTTGCGTCTTCCCCGCCCCTGTGGTATGCTGGTGCCAACCTATCAAAGGAGGCATTCCCATGCTGAACGCTGACATCCGCACCGTGGTAGTGGCCGGGGCCGGGACCATGGGCGTCACCCTCGCACGGCTCTTTGCTCAGAGCGGCTACACCGCCATCCTCTGGAACCGCCGCCAGATTTCCCTGGACAAAGCCCGCACCCGCATCGCCGACGACCTCTCCCGCCTGGCCGACCAGGGCCGTCTGACCGAGCCCCCGGCGGCCGTCGCCGCACGCATCCAATATGCCACCGATCTATCCGTCTTTTCTCAAGCTGACTTTGTGGTGGAGAACATCGCCGAGGACCTGGAGATAAAGCAGTCCTTTTTCCGCACCGTCTGCCAACTGGTCCCCGAGGATGTTGTCCTGGCCACCAACACCTCCGGCCTGCGGGTAACGGACATCGCCCGGGCGGTTACCCGGCCGGAGCGCTTCTGCGGGATGCACTGGTGGAATCCCCCGGACCTCATCCCCCTGGTGGAGGTCACCAAGGGGGACCAAACCGACCAGGCCGCCGCCCAACTGGTCTATGACCTGGCCCTCTCCCTGGAGAAGAAGCCGGTCATCGTGAAGAAGGACATCCTGGGCATTATCGGCAACCGCCTCCAGTACGCCGTCCTTCGGGAGGCCCTCCACATCATCGAGCTGGGGGCCGCCGGGCCCGAGGAAGTGGACGCCGCCATGAAATACGGCCCCGGCTTCCGCTACTCCATCCTGGGCCCCCTTGAGACCGTAGACCTGGGCGGCCTGGACATCTTCCGCACGGTGAGCAACTACCTCTTCCGGGAGCTGGGCACTGAGGACCGCAGCCCCGTCCTCAACGACCTGGCCGACCGGGGCCGGTTCGGCATCAAGACCGGCGGTGGGTTCTACGATTACGCCCCCGGCGAGGGTGAAGAAAAGGTCCGCTGGCGCAATGAGCTCTTCCGCCGGCAGTGGGACCTTCTGAACGATAAATAAGTAAAACGTATAGGGTGATGCCTGCACCCGTTATTACGGTGACGGCCGCAGCACCGCACGCCTGGCCGCCGCCCAGGCGGCAAAAAGTCCGCCAAGGTTAGTTACCCTTGACGGACTTTTTGGAGCTGGTGACGTGACTCGAACACGCGACCTTCTCAT
>JABUSR010000028.1 GCA_021442645.1 Ruminiclostridium sp. | reverse complement strand
GAATGGTCGAACCAGAGCTTACCGGCGTAACGATCCATCAGGTAGGCATCGCCGGAGATAACTGCGCCGGTGCTCCGGTTATCCACGTAGCGGTCCGACGTGGTGTAGATCCCGGCGATTCGGTAGAGCATCGTGGCAAATTCCGCACGGGTCAGGGATTTGTCCGCCTGCAGACGGCCGTCGCCGCCGGTGACGATGCCGGCCTCCACCAGGGCAGCCGCTGCTTTCTGCACGTCGCCGGTGAGGTATGCCGTATCGGGGAATTGATTCAACACAGAGAGGTCGGGGTCAGCCGTGATGAGCTGGAAGGTATTGCCGAACAGGCGGAACGCATCGCCGCGGGTGATGGGCTGTGTCAGGTCGGTCCCATAACTCTCATCCAGAAGACCGGCGTAGACAGCCTTGGCCGCCTCGTCCTGGTACCAGGCCCTGAAAGGAATCTCAAAGTCAGAGGTATCTCCCTTCCCGGTCACATGGAGGACCCGACATAGAATGGTGACAGCCTCTGCTGTGGACAGGCTGTTGTTGGGTGCCATAGTCGTGGCATCGCACCCCTTCAGGATTCCATCGGCATAGGCCTGGCGCAGGGTACTCTCCGCCCAGTGGCCCTTGACGTCCTTAAAATCATCAAAGGCGGCCGTTGCCGTGGTGGCCAGCCCCAAGAGCATGGAAACGCCCAGAACCACAGGGATGGCTTTGCGTAATAGTTTCTTCATCTCAGTTCCCCCAAATGCATATCAATCCTCCGTGCCACACAAATGCCCCAAAGAACGATACAGCAAGTCATTTTAAACAGTGTAACGGATTTGCCGGCAGATTGCAAGTTTTCTCGGCGATTTTTCTCCCGCTCTCTTCGCCAAAACAGCGGGGCAAATTTTGCCCCGCCGGGGCATTATTCCGAAGGTTTTATCAGATACAGCCAAAGCAAGCCTTCTTTCCGCTTTTTCCGGCTGCAAGGACGCTTACTCCGTCTCTCCTTGGGGGCGCAAGCTTAGAAATGCTTTGATAACAGCCCGGTCCCCTGCCCTGATCTGGAAGGCGATCTCGTCGCCCTCCTGCTTGCGGAAAATCTGCAGTTTCTCCCCCTCCCGGCTTTCGGCAGCAAAGTGAATATCAAAGGCCTGCACCGGGTGGGTGTCCCAGAAATCAGAGGGGAAAGCATCCAGCAGCAATCGTACATAGGCCACGTTGTTCATGTGCCCGTTAAAGTCCGTGTCCGTACTGCGTACAATATGGGTATAGGCCAAATCGCCCCCGTCCAGGGCGAGCTTTCTCCGCTCAAAGGGCGTATCCAGGACCGGGGGCTGCAGCGGCAGGTCCATGGGGAAGGGTGTGGTATTCACCCGGCGGAGGCTGTGGTCAGTGACGTTCACAACACACATCTCCTGCCGGCACCGGAGCAGGGGCTCCCCCTCCAA
>JABUSR010000244.1 GCA_021442645.1 Ruminiclostridium sp. | reverse complement strand
CATGCAAGCCCTCAGAGGAAGAAAACCGAATCCCTTGCCCTTGTCTCCTCTGAGTTTGCGACTGACTTGAAGGAGGCATTTTTTATGACGAAAAGAAGAGGAAAAGCCCTGGGTGCCCTGCTCTCCCTGGCTATGCTGGTGGGGCTGGTGTGCGGGCTCAGCCTGACAGCAGCGGCAGCAGACGAACCCTTTGACCTTAGGGGCGTCACCGTCACCAGTACGGACTATGAAGATTACGAACCCGGCACCACTACGGGCACCGTGTGCGGCAAAACCGTCACCTTCGCCGGGTGGTATGACAATGCCCAGTATACCGGCAATGCGGTGAGCAGCAATTTCGGCGACGGGCCCTACTACGCCAGGTGGACCCTGAACAACACCACTGTGGTGACAAGCACGGTGACAATCGACTTCGACGGTGAGATCTCTCCCAGCGGCGTTGAGGGCTCCGGCATCGCCTGGGACAGAAACACATCTACCCTGACCCTGACTAACGCCGCCATCCTTGTCCCCAACGACAACGCCATCAAAACTTTCTACGGCTACGCGGGTACCAATCTGACCGTCGTTCTGGCGGGCAGCAGCACCGTCATCAGTGAAAGCGGCAACTATGGCATGTCCATCGCCAGCGACCTGACCCTCCGGTGCGGCACAGCCGCCGGCAGTCTCACCGTCACCGGCGATTTGTATGGTATTAGCAGCAACGGCGATTTGACCATCGCAGATAGCGCCGTTGTAACGGCCTCCGGTGTGCATAAGTATGGAATTTACTCCCCCAGAAGTCTCACCGTCCGGGGCGAAGATACCGTTGTCACTGCTGTCGGCGGGAGTGAATATTATTATGGGGTCTATTACTACAATGATGGGATTTATGCGAACGGAGACATCCTCATCGCAGATGGCGCTGAAGTGACCGCCACCGGCGACGGACACGGCATCCGCGGCGAGAATATCATCATCGATGGCAATGGCATAAATGGCATAGATGTGACTGCCTCCTCCACCCAGGGCCAGGCCATTGGCGGCACCCTGCAGACGACCCTGCCCGTCTGGGAGGGTGACGATGCTGCCACTGCCCAGCCCAGCACTGTGGATTACAGCCAGGGTGCCACGACTGAGGCCAAATTCGTCTCCGTCTATGCAGCCCCCACACCTCCCACGCCATCCCCTGCAGAGCCTGCGGTCATCACCGTTACCTTCCACGCCAACGGCGGTCAGTGTAGCTTTACCTCTGCCGTCGCCGGGGAGGACGGCACCCTGGACCAGCTGCCCACGGCTGCCCAGATCCACCACACCTTTGGCGGCTGGTACACCGCAAAGAACGGTGGCACTCAGGTGACCACCGACACCGTCTTCACCAAGAGCACCACCCTCTACGCCCACTGGACGAAGATCACCTCCAACGGGTCTCCGGGCCCTGTGGGTCCCGTTGA
>JABUSR010000253.1 GCA_021442645.1 Ruminiclostridium sp. | reverse complement strand
ATCTCCTGGGTGCCGAGCTCGCTGCTCAGGTTGTCCTTCACGGTACCCTCGATGGTGAAGACCAGGTTGTACTTTCCGGCCTCGCAGATGACCAGGCCATCGGCAGTACCGTCGGTATCTTTCACGACGGCAGAGGTCTCTTCAATCTTCGTCCCCTCCACCTTGGTCACATAGCCGTCAAGCATCTGGTCGGATGCCATAAGCTGGGAGGGGCCGTTTTTCAGTTCTTCCTGGATATTCTGATAGACAGCTTCCTCTACGTTATTGACTTTCACGGTGTATACCACGGGCTGGCCTTCGCCGGACAGGCCGATGCCCTGCCCGCCGGAGAGCTTCATCCCCAGCAGTGCCACCACAGCAACAATCAGGACGATTGCGATTAGGTCGATGATATTCAGCTTGCCAAAGAGCTTTCCTTTTTTATCGATGATATTCATTGGTAACCTCCGTTGCTTGACCATTTTTCCAAACCATTGTATAATATTATGCTGTATTGCACAAGTCTTTTTTCGGAGGAATCGCCATGAAAGTGCTTCACCTCATCAGCGGCGGCGACACCGGCGGCGCAAAGACCCACGTTCACTCCCTGTTGGCGGGCCTGACACACGAAATCCAGGTGAAAATGGTCTGCTTTACCGAGGGCCCCTTCACCCAGGAGGCCCGGGCACTGGGAATCGACACCGAGGTCTTTCCCGATAAAAATATCCTCACAGCCCTGAACAAGCTGACCCGCCTGGTGCAGGATGAGGGCTACGACATCATCCACAGCCACGGTGCCCGGGGCAACATGATGGCCGCCCTGCTCTCCAAACGGACGGGGGTCCCCACGGTCTCCACCGTCCACAGCGATTACCGGCTGGACTATCTGGGCCGTCCCTTTTCCCGGCTGACCTACGGCACCATCAACACCATTGCCCTGCGGAGGATTGACTACCGCATCGGCGTGTCTGACGCCATGGTGGACCTTCTCATCTCCCGGGGCTTTGACCCGGAGCGGCTTTTCTCCATCTACAACGGGCTGGACTTCACCTCCCGCCCCTGCGCCATGAGCCGGGAGGAATTCTTCCGCTCGGTTGGGCTGGCAGCCGATGCCTCCTGCGTGGTGGTGGGCATTGCCGCCCGCCTGAATCCTGTCAAGGATATCGCCACCCTGATTCGGGGCTTTGCCCTGGCCCACCGGGAGTTTCCCGCCCTGCGCCTGCTCATTGCCGGCGACGGCGAGGAGATGGACAACCTGAAAGCTCTGGCGGCAGAGTTGGGCGTCTCCGATGCGGTCTGCTTTGCCGGTTGGGTCTCCGATACCGACTCCTTCTATCAGGCCATCGACATCAACACCCTGACCTCCATCTCCGAGACCTTCCCCTACGCCCTCACCGAGGGCGCCCGGGCCTCCCTGCCCACGGTCAGCAGTAAGGTGGGCGGCGTGGCCTATCTCAT
>JABUSR010000092.1 GCA_021442645.1 Ruminiclostridium sp. | reverse complement strand
GGGTTGCTGAAGAAGAACCCATACTTGTCGTACTGGTACTCCAGGCCCTCGCTGACGCGGTCAGCCAGGTACAGGTGCCGGGCGAAGGTATGCCGGGGATCCAGGCTCAGCTTGTGCATATAGTAAGTGGGCACCCGGATGCTCCGCCACACCCCGTCTTCGTCCGGCTTGTGGCCGGCGATGAGGGCATCGGTGGGGGGAAAGTAGAGGGCCTTCATGACGTAGTTACCCGACCCATCTTTGCTGTAGCCGATGATGGCGGCGTAGTCGAAGTCTACGGTGTCGAACTGGTTTACGGGGGCCTCGTCAAATTCAGCCTTCATCATGGGGAAGAAGAACAGGCGGACCACAGCGGTCTGGTCCTTCAGGTGGGTGTATTTCCGGTCCATAGGCACGGGGCTTTGGTCGAAGGGGGTGCCGTCGAACCGCTGGAACCGGGCCAGGATTCGGGGGACACCGGTCTCGCCCGGTTCGGTGAGGGTGAAGGATACCTGGTAGTCGGAGTGGAACTGGGTGTAGCGGTTCAGGCTTTCGACGGCCTGGACAGCCAGAGCCAGGCGGTGGTTGTTGTTCTGATCCATAGTGGGTTCTCCTTTATTGCAATGGGTGTTGTTTACGGTTGATTGGAGCCATATGCCAGGGCAAGCTGGAGGCTGGTATACTGGGCCAGGTTATCCTCCAGGTCAGCGGGGACCGTAAAGGAGGCCTGGCCGGACCGGTCCACAAAGAGACCGTTCCGCAGAAGGAGCATCTCCGACCCCACGGTCTCCTCCAGCCAGGAGAAGTAAGCGTTCAGAGGGATGTCCGCGCGTTCAAGGGCGTGGAGGCCCAGGAAGGAGGAACTCTCCGGCCCGTCAGGGAGGGCCTCGGTCTCGTAGTTGGTCCAGATAAGGTAGTCAGTAGAAAGGCGGGCCGCCAGGGTTTCAGCGTCCCAGTCGGAGGAGTGCTCGGTGGGGGTGAAGCCCAGCCGGGTGTAGAGGGACGTTCCATCGGCCAGGTTAAGGGAGGGCTGGTGATCCCCCAGGAAGACCAGCATTACCGGCCGGTCCACGGAGGAGAAGTAGTCGACGAGGAGCCCCAAGGAGGAATCGGCGTCGTGGAGGCCCATGACCAGGCTGTCCAAGATGGACAGGTCCTTGCGGGAGAGGAGGTCACTGGTGGCAGCAAAGCCGGAGGAGGTCCGGAATTTCCCGGCGGGGTAGGCCTGGTGGTTTTCCATGGACAGGCCGTAGAGGAAGCAGGGTCGGCTGGTATCCCGGGCCTCGTACCGGGCAATGAGCTCTTCGGCGAAGGTTTCGTCGGAGGCGTAGGGCCCTTTGTTCTTCACAGGGGTGATGAAGTCCTCAATGAACAGGGTCTCCTCGAAGCCCAAGGCGGGATAGGTGAGAGATCGATTATAGAGGATGTTGTTGTGGGAGTGGACGGCGGTGGTCTCGTAGCCCAGCTGTGCCAGGAGCCGTACCGTGGCAGGCAGGGTATCGTAGACCTGCTCTTCCAGGGTACAGAGGGTATC
>JABUSR010000187.1 GCA_021442645.1 Ruminiclostridium sp. | reverse complement strand
AAGGCGTCTCATACGAAATCGACGCCTCTGCGGAGGCGATTAAAACAAGCCAATTCTTGCCTTGTTTTAATCGGATTTCAGTATAAGACCGCCTCCGGCGTTAGCCGGAGGCGGTCGAAGCGCTTTTGGGATATAATCTGAGGGAGGAAGGATTATTCCTTTTCTTCCTCGCCCTCTTCCAGGATGAAGGACACCAGGAGGTCTTCTGCGCTGACGCGGTCGCCGGGGGCCACATAGAGCTTGTCGACCTTGCCGTTGACCTTGGAGACGAAGGTGGTCTCCATCTTCATGGCTTCCACGATAATTAGAGGCTGGTTGACCTTGACCTCGTCGCCTTCCTTCACCAGGACGGTTTCCACGGTGCCGGGGATGGTGGAACCCAGGTGGCAGGGGTTGGTCTTGTCGGCCTTCAGCTTGCGGTCCACCACGACCTCCAGGGTCTTATCCAGGACCTTCTGCTCACGCAGGACGCCGTTGACCTCGAAGGTCAGGACGCGGTAGCCGTCCTTGTCGGGGTCGGACATGTGGACGAACTTGATGATGATGTCCTGGCCCTGGCTGACTTTCAGCACGGTCTCCTCGCCTTTGCGCAGGCCGTAGAAGTAGACGTGGGACTCCAGGTTGGTAACATCGTTGTAGGCCTCGAAGTGGGTGCAGTAATCTTCGTAGACCTTGGGATAGAGGGCGTGGCTGACGGCCTTCTGCTCCATCTCGAACTCGGAGAAGCCTTCCATGTCGAACTTTTCCTTCAGCATGGCCTTGGTGGCCTCCAGGTCGACGTCGGGCAGCAGGATGCCGGGCCGGACGGTGATGGGCTCGATGTCCTTCAGGACAATCTTCTGCAGTTCTTCGGGGAAGCCGCCCTCGGGCTGGCCGATCATACCCTTGAAGAAGTCGATGACGGAGTCGGGGTAGGACAGGCCTGCGCCCTCAGTGAGGATGTTATCCATGGTGAGGCCGTTCTTGGACATGAAGATGGCCAGGTCGCCGACGACCTTGGAGGAAGGCGTGACCTTAATCAGGTTGCCCAGGAGGATGTTGGCCTGACGATAGAGTTCTTTGACCCGCTCGAACTCGTCACGGGAGCCCATGACGGCCACCTGTGCCAGCAGGTTGGAATACTGACCGCCGGGGATCTCGTGCTTGTAAATCTGAGCGTTGGGGGTAATCTGGCCGCTCTCGTTGTCTTTGTAAACCTTGCGGACGTGCTCGTAGTAACGGCTCAGCTCATCCAGACCTTCGAACTCCAGACCGGTGTCGCGCTCGGTGCCGCGGAGGGCCTCCACGACTACATTCAGGGAGGGCTGGCTGGTGCAGCCTGCCATGGACTCGATGGCCAGGTCGACGATATCCACGCCGGCTTCGGCTGCCTTCAGAACGGTGGCAACGCCTGCGCCGGTGGAGTCGTGGGTGTGCAGGTGGATGGGAATCTTCAGCTCGGACTTCAGGGTCTCCACCAGGAGCTTGGCGGCATAAGGCTTCAGCAGGCCGGCCATATCCTTGATGGCCAGGAT
>JABUSR010000205.1 GCA_021442645.1 Ruminiclostridium sp. | reverse complement strand
CGGTTCATCACCTCAGCCCCCAGGCTTCCCCAGTAGGAGAGGATCAGAGGCCGATCATCCGTGATGCCCAGGGCCGCACGGGCCTCTTCCCGGGTCTGTCGGAAAAAGTCTCCCCGGACAGGGGTACCGGTGACCACCACCTTTTCAGGGTCCTCATAGTGGGCGCGGGACTCCTCATATCCCACCATCACCCGGTCGGCCACCTTGGCCAGGCGCTGGGTGGTAAGCCCGGGCACCGCATTAGACTCGTGGACCGCCGTCGGGATCCCGCGCCGGGCGGCGGCGTTGACCACAGGGAACGAAGCATATCCCCCGGTGCCCACCACCAGGTCCGGGCGAAACTCGTCCAGGATGCTGTTGGCCTCCTTTTTAGAGACAGACAGATTCTGCAAGGTCTTCAGATTGTGTCGGATGCCGGAGGGCTTCAAACTGCGCCAGAAGGAGCTGATGGTGACCGTCTCCAGGGGGAACCCCTCCTTCGGCACCAGCCGCTCCTCCATGCCCCCCTTTGCTCCCACAAAGAGGATCCGGCACCCTTCGTTTCTTTCCTGAAACATGCGGGCCAAAGCCACTGCGGGGTTGATGTGCCCCGCAGTGCCGCCGCAGGTAAACAATACATTCATGGTCGATGCTCCTTTTATTGCCTCAGAGCCCGTCTCCGATCTTTCTCCATAGGTCTGCGGGCCAATCCGTCCTCAGGTGATTGGATTTTGCCTGGATATACTGAGGACAAGGCCCATCTCCGCCATTTGTATAAGCAGCGATGTACCGCCTGAGCTGAAGAAGGGCAGAGAGATGCCTGTCACGGGGAAGAGATTGCTCACCACGGCCACGTTGGCAAACACCTGGAAAGCAAAGAGGGTCATGATACCCACGATGACCAGGGACCCAAACTTGTCTCTGGCGTGGAGAGCCAGCCAGTACCCCCGGATGATTAACAGGGCAAAGATCACCAGGATGAGGGTCGCACCAATCAGGCCCAGTTCCTCACAGACCACAGCGAAAATGAAATCGTTCTGCGCTTCCGGCAGGTACAGGAACTTCTGCCGGCTGTTGCCCAGACCCACGCCAAACAGGCCGCCCGAGCCAATGGCAAGCATGGACTGGATGGCCTGCATGCCCTTGCCCAGGGCATCGCTCCAGGGGTCCAGCCACATGGTGACACGTGCGTTCATATAATCCGTAGTCATGATGATGAGAGCCAGCCCGCCAACCGCTGCAGCGCCGCCGGCAATAAACCAGCCTGCAGCGATGCCGCCGGCAAACAGAATCGCCGCAGCGATGACCACCATCTGGATGGATGCTGACATGTGGGGCTCAATGGCCAGCAAGGCGATCATGATGACAAGGACAATGCCGTAGGGGATCAGTTCAAAAAAGCCGGAGCGCTCCAGGAGATTACCCAGCCGCCCCAGTTTCGTGCGGGGATTAAAGCTCAGGGGCTCCCGCTCATCTCTCCTGGACAGTCTGTCCGAGATATACAGAATCAGCCCAAACTTACCCAACTCCGAGGGGTGCCACTGGATGGGAT
>JABUSR010000232.1 GCA_021442645.1 Ruminiclostridium sp. | reverse complement strand
GTATAGGGGGGTTGACCGCCGGTCACAGCCACGCTAAAGACAGCGGTCCCGCTCAGGGGAACGCTGTTGCTCTTAGGCTGGGTGATGATTGTCAGCGGTGCGGTATCCCCGGTGATCGTCAGGGTGGCTTTCTTAGATTGAATCCAGTAGCCGGTCGCGTCCGTGACGACGCAGAAAAACTCGGCGTTGTTGTCGGCCATTTTTAAATTCTTGACAAGCAGGGTCGTCGAATTGGTGCCGATGCAACTATCAGCAATGTCATGCAGGACATACGCATTGCCACCAGCGGTGCGCATGCGCCACGAATAGGTATAGGGTTCTTTGCCGTCGGTCGCAGCCACGACAAAGATAGCGCTGCCGCCCAGGGGCGCGCTGGTGCTCTCGGGGTGGTTGGTGATTCTCATCGGTGCGACTGCATCGGTGAGGGTCAGAGTGGCAGACTTGGAGGTAACCGATTTGCCGCTGGCATCCGTAACGACGCAGTAATACTTGGCATTGTAGTCAGCAGCTGCGGTAAAATTGCATCCGGTCAGGGTTTCCGTTTTGGCGCCGCTGTACTTATCGTTGTCGGACAGAACAACCGATAAGCCATCGTATAGGATCTCGCACCACTGATAGGTATAGGGTTCTTTGCCGCCGATTGCAGTTACAGTGAAGCTGGCGGAGCCGCTCAGGGTTGTCTTGATATCCTTGGGCTGGTTTTTGATGTTCAGCGGGCCCCCGATTGTAAGGTTAGCGTTGGATGTAGTGACCGTGGCTCCCGCCTTATCGGTGATCACGCAGTAGAACATATCGCCGGTCCCCAGGTCGGTGTTGTACTTCACAGTCAGGGTGCCGGTCTTGGTGCTCTGATAGTAGGTGTTGTCAGACAGGGCATACTTCATGGAGCCGCCGGGGATCCGGTACCACTGGTAGGTGTAGGGTGCCGTGCCGCCGTAGGCAGCTGCGGTAAAGGTGACGGAGCCACTCTGGGGAAGGGTGGCATCCTTTGGCTGGGTGAGGACGCCCAGCGGCCTCTCGATCGGAATCAGGACGAAATGCTTGCGGAAATCGACATCCATCATGCGCACCAGGATGGTGGCCACCTCACAGCGGGTGATGCTGGTGTCAGGTTTGCAGTAGTATTGCTCGTTCGTGCCCTGGACGATGCCGGCCCGATACAGCTTGTAGATGTCCTCGGCCTGGGGGTGGTTCACAGCCACGTCCGGGATGCTGCCGTCAGGCACTTCGTTGATGGGGGCCAGCGCAGTGTCCGGCAGGGCATTGGAAAAGATCTCCATATAGCCCGCGCGGGTCACTGTCTGGGTCCAGTTGTAGTCTTTGGTGATGATGCCGTTGGTCTTGGCATAGTCCACATAGGTGCTGTACCAGGGGGACCCGTTCTTCAGGGTCACCTCCCCCGTGTTATAGCTCTGGTGCATACAGGCGGCCAGCTTCACCACCTCAGAGTAGGTCAGCAGACCGGTGGGGTTGAACTTGTTGTTGCCCACGCCGTTCACCAGCTTCATATCCACTGCTTTCTGCACGTCGCCGGCGTACCAGG
>JABUSR010000192.1 GCA_021442645.1 Ruminiclostridium sp. | reverse complement strand
CAGCCGTGCTGGAGGCTGCCCGGGAGATCAACCGGCCGGTGATCCGAAAGCCCAGCCTGAACGCAGTCTCTATGACCGAGCTCTTTGACATGAGCTTCCCGCCCAGAACTTCGGTCATTGAAGGTCTGCTCTACAGCGGAACCTATCTCTTCACTGGTTCCCCGAAGATCGGCAAATCCTTCTTCATGTCGCAGCTTGGTTATCACATCGCCACCGGCAAGGAACTGTGGGGCTATCCGGTCAGGAAGGGCTCCGTGCTTTACCTTGCGCTGGAGGATGACTTCTGCCGCCTGCAGGGGCGACTCAATACCATGTTCGGTGTGGGGACCGTGGATGGGCTGTATTTCACCACGCAGGCCAGGACCCTCACCGATGGTCTGAACGGACAGCTGGAGGAATTTGTGCAGCTGCACCCGGATACCCGGCTAATCATCGTGGACACCCTACAAATGGTCAGGGAGCTGGGTAACGAGAGCTACAGCTACTCCCTGGATTACCAGAACATCACGACACTGAAGGCCTTCGACGACGAGCACAGCCTGGCTATTATTGTGGTTCACCACACAGGAAAGTTAGAGGCCAGCGACAGCTTTGATATGATCTCCGGCACGAACGGTCTGCTGGGGGCTGGCGATGGAGCTTTCATCCTGCAGAAGAAAAGTGCACCGATCCTACTGCCGTGATGCAGGTGGTCGGCCGGGATCAGCCGGATCAGGAGCTGACTTTGGAATTCAGTCAGGAGAGCTGCGTATGGAAGCTGACCAAGGTGGCCTGCGTAGTACACCTTCGGTAGCCGGAGCCCTAGCTGAAGAAGATCGCGGCGTTTATGGAGGACAAGACCGAATGGACGGGATTCACCGGTGAGCTGCTGGAGGCGATTCCCGACCTGGGAGAACCCACCAACAGCCTGACCAAGAAGCTGAACGTTTTCGTGTCAATTCTGTTCAACGAATTCGGAATTGCCTACACGCTCAACAGACGTACCAGCGACCGGAGAACCTTTACGCTGCTACACACAGCCCGGTCGGAGCTGCACGATGACAACATAACAGAAAATGACAGCGAAACAGGGTGTGCCGTCTGCTGATTTTGCTGTCATGACGGCAGTGGAGGTGATGACCCCACACTGTATGATTACTGTCATGCCGTCATTGCCGTCACCAAATCGAAACAGAAATCAACTCAAGCCAGGGATGGTCCGCCCTGCCAGATAATATATATGGAGGATATGACTATGAACGAAATGAACATTATGACCTCCGCGGAAGTGAAAGAAGCTGCCCCGACCATCCGCTTCCAGGATGGCAACACCACCATCATCATCGGACTGAACTTCAAGAAGAAAGCCAAAGTTACCCTGGAAGACCGACTCAAGGACATGATCCGTACCGACGTTAAAGCCCGAAATTTCTGATTGAAGATTCGTTCACAAAAAGTTTACTCGTATATCTTAAAAAAGCTTGCCAAAGGGGTCCTTTTTTTTAGGTTTGGGAATGGTTGAGTTTCTGATCCGCTCTTTGCATAATAAGCGGGAAGAAAGGGAACCCAAATGCA
>JABUSR010000240.1 GCA_021442645.1 Ruminiclostridium sp. | reverse complement strand
GGGTACAGGCCCAGCTTGGGGTCGTAGTCTGCCTCACACTTGGTGTAGCCCCCTGCCGGGGAGAGGAAAAAGCTCTCTATATCAGATTCGAAGTTTTTCTCGGTTGTATCGTTTACACTCATACGGGCACCTCCTTTTTTCCGGTGACGTATTTGTAAATGAGGGATTTTTTGAAGGACTCGAGCTCGGTGATGTACTGCTCTTTCTTGGCGATGAGCTTGTCGATTTCGGCGCATTTGGTGTCGAGGTAATCGGCGATCTCACCCTGCTCTTCTGTAGAGAACACAGGAAACGGAACTGTAGCTAACTTGTCTTTTGTAAAATGGGGTATAGTTGCTTTATTGCACACCAAATCAACATATCCCTGTTTTACAAGACTTTCTACCAAATACTTCAAATATCGATTTTCCTGAGTGTTCTTTGCACGCACAATCATAATAGAATTCTGTATGTAAATCGCTGTATCTGCCTCAGTTACAATAGCGCACCCACCTGCACCGGCGCCGCCTTCAACGACAAGCAAATCGCCCCGCTGAACCCTGTATTGTGTTTTTTCCGTTGGACTGAACCACATCATTTTCCTTTCTCCGGATGCAACTCCATCAAAGTGAACATCTGCGGCACAATAATATGGCTCAAGAGTATAAGTGTCGTCCGGTTGATTTGAACATAGCATTTTGCCAAGAATGATATTATAGTGCAATCCAACCCGGCTCATGCTAATTTCTGTTGGAATATAAGGAATCCACTCGATCCCGCTGTCCTTCATCGGCCTCTCGCTACGAACACCCTTGGTGACGGCCTCTGTGATGACCGACTGCTTGAGCTTCTTGTACTCCTCGATGGAGGCCCGGGTCTTTTCCAGCACCGCATCCAGTTCCCCGCACTTCCGGTCAAGGAAGTCGGCAATGCGCTGCTGCTCGGGGAGAGGGGGTAGAATGATGGATACTTTCCTCAGCATACTCATAGTAACGCTGAAAACTTTTATTCCAGAAGCAAGGGATCGTAGTTGACTGCGCCACACGTCGGTCGTAAATAAATATGCGAAATATTTGCCGTTCTTACTGTTATTCGGGCGTGCAATAATGGTATGGTACCCCGCAAACACTGGCGAGTCAGTGTCGAGAAAGACCGCATTTCCTATTCCATCATAATCTTCAGAAGTATCGGCAAAAAACAGGTCACCTTTTTTGCCCAAAGAAGGAGCGTTTGTTTCCAAATATCTACTGTCAACAAATCGAAGAAGCTCGTCCGAAAGATGTGTCCTATTATTTCTTTTGGAATGGATCTGACCATAGCTCACAACAGGCATACCTAATTCAACCAAGTCTGCCTTCGTGATAGGAAGACCTTTACCAAATTTAAATTGCGTCTTTAAAGGATAGACGTCCCATTCCTTTGGTAGGCAATCAATCCACTCAATCCCGCTGTCTTTCATCTCCCGCATACTCACGCACCTCCGCCGAACAGGCTGTCCAGGGTGGCGGAGATGTCTGCCTCCAGGCTGCGGATGCGGGCCAGGATGTCCTCACTGGGCTCCGGGGCCTGATATTCGTA
>JABUSR010000219.1 GCA_021442645.1 Ruminiclostridium sp. | reverse complement strand
TGGCGGCGGTGGAGAACGCTTATGGCGCAGTCTTCGGCGACGAGGACCGGGACGGCGCCGCCGCCCTCCTGGCCGAGGCAGAGGGGGCTCTGTCCCGGGTGGCAGAGGTCTCTGAGGAGCTGTCCCGTCTGTCGGCCTCCCTGGCTGACCTGCGCTTTGCGGCGGAGGATGCCGCCGAGGAGCTGCGGGACCTGCGAGAGAGCTATGCGTTTTCCCCCCACGAGCTGGACGAGGTGGAGAGCCGCCTGGACCTGCTCTACCGCCTGCGAAAGAAATACGGCGCTACCACCCGGGATATGCTGGACTACCTGGAACACAGCCGGGCCGAGCTGGACCGCATCGAGCTGGCGGATGATACCGTCCTGAAGCTGAAGAAACAGCACAAGGAGCGCCTGAACCAGGTGAGACAGCGGGCCGCAGAACTGTCGGAACAGCGGCAAGCGGCGGCCCGGACCCTGAAGGAGCGCATCGAGGGGGAACTGCGCCAGCTGGATATGCCGAAGGTACGCTTTGAGACGGAGTTTCAGCCCAAGCCAGGCACCCTGGGCCTGGACGAGACCGGCATGGACGAGGTGCGATTCCTCATGTCCGCCAACGTGGGCGAGAATCTGAAGCCCATCGCCAAGGTGGCCTCCGGCGGCGAGCTCAGCCGCATTATGCTGGCCCTGAAAAACGTGCTGGCGGAGAACGACAGCATCATGACCCTGATTTTTGACGAAGTGGATACCGGCGTCAGCGGCCGGGCTGCAGGCCGGGTGGCGGAGAAAATGAGCCGCCTGTCCCAGACCCGCCAGGTTCTCTGCGTGACCCACCTGGCCCAGATTGCCGCCATGTCCGACAGCCACTACTCCGTCCGAAAGGAGGAGAAGGAGGGCCGGACCTATACCGACATCCTCACCCTGGACCGGGAGGGGCGCAAGCAGGAGCTGGCCCGCCTCACCGGCGGGCTCCACACCTCAGCGGCCATTCTGGACGGCGCCGAGGAGCTTCTCCGTGAGGCTGAGGACTATAAGGCCCAGGGCCGCCTCTTCTGAGCAGTTGACAAGAAGAGGAAAATGGTGTAAAATCCAACCAATTGTTATACTACGATAGCGATGAAGGGATGAAGTAGTCGGCAGACCCCTGGGCAGAGAGCCCCCGGTCGGTGAAAGGGGGAGAGGGCTGCCGGTGAAGTTACCTCCCGGAGCAGCTGCCTGAACCTCCCGGCCGGGAGCGGTAGGGTATGTCGGGTGCGCCCGTTATCGCGCGCAGGGTCAGACCCTCTGACCCGCTGAGGCCCCTCTCGCAAGGGTGGGGTAAATAGAGGTGGTACCGCGATTCCGTCGCCCTCTGTCATTTTGGTGGCAGGGGGCGTTTTTTGTTTCCTCTGTCCAAACACGAGAAAAGGAGAAATCAGTATGGGTATTTATGAAGAACTGGTTGCCCGCGGCCTCATCGCCCAGGTGACCAACGAGGAAGAAATCCGTGACATGGTGAACAACGGCAAGGCTACGTTTTACATCGGCTTTGACCCCACCGCAGACTCTCTCCATGTGGGCCATTTCATGGCCCTGTGCCTGATGAAGCGCCTCCAGCA
>JABUSR010000083.1 GCA_021442645.1 Ruminiclostridium sp. | reverse complement strand
GTCATGAACGGCATCATAAACGGCAAGGGCGACGGCACCCTGAACCCCCAGGGCACAGCTGCCCGGGCCGAGACCGCCCAGATGATTATGAACTATTTCCAGAAATAATACTGAAATCCGATTAAAACAAGACAAGAATTGGCTTGTTATAAGAGAGCGTCCTCGGTGAGGACGCTCTCTGCGTATAAAGGAACAAAGGGCGAGGTCATCAGACCCCGCCCTTTACGGCAATTCAGGCTTTTTCGGGAACGGTAATAACTTCCTTAATCCCGGCGTTCTTGATAAGCTTCTGGCAGATGAGACAGGGCTCGGCTTTGATGGGTTTTTCCCCATCGAAGCCCACCAGGTAGAGAGAACTGCCGATCATATCCCGCCGGGCGGCGCTGATGATGGCGTTCATCTCTGCGTGGACGGCCACGCACTTCTCATACTGCTCCCCGTGGGGGATGTTATGCTCGATGCGCCAGCAGGTGCCTACGTCGCAGCAGTTGGCGTCTCCCCGGGGGGCGCCGTTGTACCCGGTGGCGATAATCTCGTCCTCCCGGACGATGATGGCCCCGTACTGGCGGCGCAGGCAGGTGGAGCCCCGGGCTACCTCGGCAGCGATGCGCAGGTATCTGTCTTTCTTGCTTTCTCTGGTTCTCATGGCGGCAGTCCCCCTGTGTCAGGTGAGATGGTTTTCTCCATCATACCCTAAAATCCGGGCCGCCGCAAGCCCTTCCTCAAATTTTAGGGGCCGCTGCAGGTTGTCGCTGCGGCGGCCCCTGTTATGGCCGGGGGTCATTCGATGTCCAGTTCCGGCGGCACATCGAGCTCATCGGAGACGTACTTACCGTTTTTCTTCCTCTGCCGGACGCACTCGGTGAGAAGGTACTCGATCTGCCCATTCACCGAGCGGAAGTCGTCCTCTGCCCAAGCGGCAATGGCAGCGTAAAGCTGGGCGGAGAGGCGCAGAGGGATCTGTTTTTTTGCGTCCTTCTTCTCTGCCATGGTTTAATACAGGCTCCCGGTGTTTACCACGGGCTGGGCGTCATGACTGCCACAGAGGACCACCAGCAGGTTGGAGACCATGGCGGCCTTCCGCTCTTCGTCCAGCTCTACCATGCTGCTCTGGGCCAGCCGCTCCAGTGCCATTTCTACGGTGCCTACGGCCCCTTCTACAATCATCTTCCGGGCGTCAATGATGGCGGAGGCCTGCTGACGCTGCAGCATGACGGCGGCAATCTCCGAGGCGTAGGCCAGGTAGGTGATGCGGGCCTCGATGATCTCCAGGCCGGCCTCCTGCACCTTGGACTGGATCTCGTCCCGGATGCGGACGGCTACTACCTCGCTGGAGCCCCGCAGGCTGCCCTCGTCGGCAACGCCGTCGCCGGTGGTGTCCACGCCGGGGGCCACGTCATAGGGGTAGATTCGGACGATGTTCCGCAGGGCGCTGTCACACTGGAGGGAGAGGAACTCCTTAAAGTTGTCCACATCAAAGACGGCCTTAGCGGTGTCCACCACCCGCCAGGTGACGGCGATGCCAATCTCCACGGGGTTGCCCAGGCAGTCGTTGATTTTCTGGCGGCTGTTGTTCAGGGTCATGATTTTCAGGGAGAGCTTCTT
>JABUSR010000198.1 GCA_021442645.1 Ruminiclostridium sp. | reverse complement strand
ATCAGCGGCTATGCCGGTTTTAAATTTGACAACATGAAGAGTGTTAAAAATCCACATACTTTTTGATGGCCTCAAAGGACTCGTCACTAATCACATGCTCGATCTTGCAGGCGTCCTCCACGGCCGTCTCTTCCTGAACGCCCAGTTGAATCAGGACCTTCGTCAGTATGGTGTGCTTTTCGTAGATGTTTTCCGCAATGGAACGGCCGTCTTCTGTCAGGTTCAGGTGACCCTCCTTATTGACGGTAACATATCCGCCGGATTTTAGCAGGCCGATGGCCCGGCTGACGCTGGGCTTGGAAAACCCCATCCGTTCACTGACATCGATAGAGCGCACGGGTTTTCCGCTTTTAGACAGAACCAGAATGGTCTCAAGATACATTTGTCCGGATTCCTGCAAATGCATAATTGCGCCCTCCTATGCTTTGCTGAGGTTATCATATCATACTACAGACTACTTTGCAAGAGTTCGCAATTTTCCTCAAAATAGTATCCAACCGCATGATTGACACAGAAATGTTCACTTTTTTCGTGAAATCAGATTTGGCCTGCGTAGTAGTAGAAACTGTACAAGGCATAAAGCGTATGATACAATATGCCCAGAAAAAAGCCGGGAGGAGTACTCATATGCTATACGATGTAAAAATATCCCCTGAACTGCTTATACAGTATCCCGAGATTAGATTGGGATGTCTTCGGTTTCATGCTTCAGTCAGTGCGTCTGACCCTGCTTTCTGGCGTATGCTGAACGAGGAGATTCTCCCGGGGGTTCGGGCAGAAATCGAAGGGAAGGAATGGTCTGAAATACCTGGTGTAAGGGGTAGCCGGGCTGCCTATAAGGCTTTTGGACGCAACCCCGGCCGGTACCGTGTCTCCTCCGAGGCTCTTCTGCGGAGAGTTCGGCGTGGGGATGAACTCTACCGTGTCAACTCGGTGGTGGATGTGAACAACCTCATATCTGTTACCAGTGGGATGTCCGTCGGGTCCTATGATCTTGGTAAGCTGTCCGGGCCCGTTGTTCTGCAGAAGGCAGCGAAGGGGGCGGGTTATCCCGGAATCGGAAAGGACTTCCTAGATATGGAAAATATGCTTGTTTTGGAAGACGAGGCCGGTCTTTTCGGATCCTCCATGTCTGACTCCACCCGGGCAATGGTAACGGACGGGACGACCGATGTTCTGGTGGTGGCCTACTGCTTTGAAGATGCCATCGATTTGGCAGCCGTTCTCCGTGAGGCAGCCCGGGCGTTTGCGCTCTACGCCCACGGTGAGGGGATCGAAACCTGGATCGTATAAGTTCAGGTCCTCTGATTGACTTTTTCCTCCTGAGGTGCTATACTTTTTAGGAAAAAACAAGCCGTTTTTCACAATATTATTAAGGAGGGCTTTTTATGGACAAGAAAGTTTCTGAACTGCTGAACGACCAGATCAACAAGGAGCTGTATTCTGCTTACCTGTATCTGGACATCGCCAACTATTATGAGTCCAAGGGTTTGGACGGCTTTGCCAACTGGTATGAGATTCAGGCAAAGGAGGAGCAGGATCACGCAATGCTCTTCTATCACTATCTGCACAACAATGGTGAACCTGTTACTCTGAAGGCCATTGACAAGCC
>JABUSR010000015.1 GCA_021442645.1 Ruminiclostridium sp. | reverse complement strand
TTCACTGGGAACAAAGACCGTGACCGGCTGTGCCACATACTCCGCACCCACCATAGAGATATTGTCTACAGTGACCTGGACATCGCTCCCCTGCCAGCGGTCGACCTTAGCGTAGACCTTCAGCACGGGGTTCACGGTATCGTTCTGGAAGGTAAAGCTCACCTTGCCGGACTCGGTGACGGTGGCATACTGATCATTGCCGCCGTTCTCCTTGCATGCACCGATGCGGACCTCGGTGCCGTCGGTCACCACGTCGGCCGTGATGGTATAGGTTGCAGCGGGGAGGACATCCACCAGCTGATAGGCCTCATCTCTCACCTGACCGGAGGAGAGATGCAGCTTCTCGCCTGCCACATAGGCCTCATCCTCTAAGGTCCAGGCGCTGCTGCCCTGGGCAAAGTCGCCGTTCACGATGTGCTCATAAGCCTCCTGTTCGGCGAGCTCGGGGAAGGAGTTGGGTGCCCAGCCGTCATAGGCATAGGTCTCATGCTGGGCCGTGTCGCCGGCCTCATGGAAGGGGGTGATCTTCACAGAATCGATTTCAAAGAACGTGATATCGAAATCAGCCAGGCCGGACCAGCCGGTGTCCTCTTCCCCGTCGTGGTTGGAGTCGATGGAATAGGGGAACCACAGGCCAATCCAGAACCGGCCTTCATTGGTGGGGATGTCAGTATAGGAGGTATACTGGAGCACGTCATCAATGTAGAATTCCACTCTGGCGGTCTGGTTCGTATCGCCGGTGTGCCAATCAAAGCGATAGGTGTGGAATTCGCCGTCATTGAGGTTCTGCCCCAGGTCATGATAGTGCGGGGTGTAGTCATTCTCACGGAGGTAGGTATTAAACCGGGCGGAAGAGAAATTGGGATCGGGATTCCTGCTGGTGCCCGTAGGAATCTCAATGTCGATCTCGTGGTTCACGGTGCAGTAGCCCCAGGTTGCCAGTTCAGGGATGTAGCCCTCCTGGCCGGGATAGTACTCCTCATACTCAAAGGTCCAGAGGGCAGAGCAGGCGCCCAGCTCGGGGGCAATCTTTGCCACTACCTCATAGCTGCCGGAGGCGTAGTAGTCTCTGGTGGCGATGGCGGCGCCGGTGAGCTTGCCATCCTCGCGGCCGATGCCGGGCACATCGCCCGTATAATTCAGGCCGTGGCCCTCCAGCATCAGTTTGCCGTCGGATACGGATACGTTTTCCTTCACAACGCCGCCGTTGTCACCGCCCCAGCGCTTGTGGGCGATGAGCCAGCGGGAGCTGTCCAGGGTGTTCTCGTTGAAATCGTCAAAGAACACATCCGCCTCCGGTGCTTCGGCCTCTGCGGCCATGCCCACCACGGGCAGAAGGGAAAGCACCATTGCGGCGGTCATCAGGATTGAGAATAATCTCCTTTTCATCTGTTTTCTCTCCTTTTTTCTGAAATATTTCTTTTGCGTGTCTCCTGATTTTGGCGGTCTCAGAACAGGTGGTAAACAGGGTCGCTTTCGATGATACATCGACCGGTCCGACCATTCAATCTGACTAAACCAAGCCACTAATAAAGTACCATGTTACCGAGAATTCTTCAAGGCTATTTTTAAGAAAAAATGGAAAATCCTCGGTGGGCACGGCGGTGCAGGCGGCGGTGCGGC
>JABUSR010000040.1 GCA_021442645.1 Ruminiclostridium sp. | reverse complement strand
GCGGAGGCGATTAAAACAAGCCAATTCTTGTCTTGTTTTAATCGGATTTCAGTATCAGAAAGGAAGTTCTCCATGCGCCTCTCCCTCTCGCACCCTGAATACTTTACCCTGACCGGCCCCGACGGCAACACCTATTGCGGGGGTGACCAGGAGTGGTTTCCCGACCGCTGGCAGCGCCGGGCCGGATGCGGGCCAACCGCCGCCGCCACTATCCTGCGGTACCTGTCCCGGGCCCACCCTGGCCTGGCCGCCATGGGCCCCGGGGACGATACCCCCGATTTCTCCGCCTACATGGAGGCCCTCTGGCCTCATCTGACCCCCGGTCCCCGGGGGCTGGACCAGGCGGCGGACTTCGTGCTGGGCTGCCGGAGCTTCGCCCTGACCCGGGGGTGTGTCCTGCTGGGGGAGATCCTGGAGATTCCGGACCGGACCCGGCAAGACCGGCCCGCTCTGGCCGCCTGCCGGGATTTTCTGGCGGAGGCCCTGTATGCCGACCTGCCTGTGGCCTTTCTGAACTACTCCAGCGGCAGCGTGGACAACCTGGACAACTGGCACTGGGTCACACTCATCGCCATGGAGGAGGAACCCTCCGGCAAACTCCCCTGTCTCATCCTGGATGGCGGTGCGGAGAAGGTCATCGACTTCACCCAGTGGCTGAACACCTCCGCCCCCGGCGGCGCCTTGGCGGTGGTCTATCCCATGATCGAGCTGGAGGAGTGAGGGAGATTCTGGATTTGTAATGCGATTTCTACCACTCTCCATTCAACACAAAAGTCTTCTTTTCATAAAATACGAAGAACACCTGTTCAGGTGTGACTCGGGGGTTTTTATCGGTAGGAATGAAAATTTGTAAACTTTGCCAAAAGCGTTGGCATATTCTCGAAAAAAGCTTGACGAAAGAAACATTTTTTCTATAATTTATTAAAAAGAGAGAAGGCCGATGCAAAAATGATGAAAGAGGATTTCCCTGTATAGGAAACAGTTATTGCATATGCATAGACACAATTTGTAACCGTAAGCAATAACAGTACATAGCAATTTTTTAAAGTTAGAAATGGATACACGGCGAACAATGTTGGTCGGTATGTCTATTTTAATTCTATGGCACCCGCTTATGTTACAACAGTATAATTGTGTTTTATTTCAACCGGCTTCGGATTAGAGCTTTGTGCGATGCAGCAAAGAAGCAGAATTCTGTATGAGGAGGTAACTTGTTGAGTGCTTTTCTATCTCTTGTTGTACTCCGATGCTGTCTTGGTGAATTTAGGGCATATTTTTTGACGAATATTGTTCTTGGCGTGATAGTGTCTCGGTTTATCAACGAAAGGCGAATCAATCTTCGGCTGGGTGGCATTCTGCTTGTGCTCTATGTAATTTTTGAGGGAATTGCCACAGGTATTTACCACGGGCACCTGTCAGGGCTTCTGGCAGTGATTCTGGGCCTTTTCTCTTTGGGCCTTTCCCTGGGCTGTTTTTTGTTCTGCGGGTTCGACTTCCTGTGGAGCCGCAGGAGAAGCCGCAAGAAAGATGCGACAAAGACGCAAGAAGATGAATAAAAGAAGCCTCCCCGGTGGACCGCCCCAGATTATACGGACAGCACAAAAAAGCCCCCTGTGTAGGGATATGAAAT
>JABUSR010000247.1 GCA_021442645.1 Ruminiclostridium sp. | reverse complement strand
ACATCTTTTAAGGAGGTTACACAGATATGGCAGAATGGAAAGACCTGGGCAGCAAGGCAAAGAACCTGACTCTGGCCGGCATTGGCAAGGCGAAGGAGCTGGGTGAGAGTGCAAAGCTGAACCTGGACAATGTCTCCGAGGAGGAGAACAAGAAGAAGATTTATGCTGAGATCGGCAAGCTCTTTGTGGAGGCCAACCCCGAGGCCCCCGAGGGCTACGCAGAGCTGTATGCTCAGCTGGAGCAGGCAGACGCCAGGATTGCCGTCAACAAGGCACGCCTGAGCGAGCTGAAGGAAGACTGAGAGCGAAAAAAGACCGGCATGTATGTGCCGGTCTTTTTATCTGGTCTAATCAGATGATACGCCGTGCGGCGTAGTAGTGGTTGATGTAATAGTTGGAGTTCAGGTCGCTGATGATGACGCCGGTGGTGGATGTCGAGGCGTGGATCATCTTTCCGTCGCCGATGTACAGACCCACATGGGTCACATACTGGCCGTTGCCGGAGAAGAGGACGATGTCTGCGGGCATCAGCTCGTCTCTGTCCACGGGCACACCGTTCTTCAGCTGATCTCTGGAGCAACGGTTCAGGGTGTAGCCGAACTGCTTGAACACATAGGACGTAAAGCCAGAGCAGTCGAAGGTGTTGGGGCCTGCAGTGGCATAGACATAGGGATAGCCCTCAAACTGCAGGGCGTAGTTCACAATGCGCTGGGCCAGCTCTCCGTCAAAATCAGCGGGGGGCAGGATCGGGCTCTTGTCGCCGAGGAGACCGGAGTCTTTTCCATCCAGAACCAGATAGTCTGCGGAGACATAGGCGGTGCGGCCGTTGTAGGTGATCTGGTACCAGCCATTGGTCTTGCCGGTGATCGCGAATCTCATGCCGTCCATAACGGTGGTCAGGATGGTGTAGCCGGTGCCGGGACCCTGACGGACCCGCAGACCGTCGCCCTGGGTGCTGACATAGCCGTAGACGACGTTTTCGGGATCCATGGCGGTGACGGTGGCATTGGTCTCGGTGCCATTCTCGTTCTGGTAGGTCACATTGAAGCTGCCTTCAGCCTGGTCGGGTGTCACTTCCACAGGGCTCTGGTTGCCGGACACGGCATCAACAGAGGACTGGACAGTGGAGCCTTTGCCCACCCGCACGGCGGTGGGGGAGCTATCTGCCGGTGCCGCAAAGACGGAGACCGACAGAAGGGAGGCGACCGCCAGAACAACAGCGATGGCTTTCGATGTAAATCGGGCGTGTTTCATGGGGATACCTCCATTCATCTGGAGGCCAGCGCACGCTCCAGCCAGACATTGGCGACATCGATGGCGGAGTACAGGCTGTCCTTTTCGCTGCGCTTGACCACACGGTCACGGCTCTTCAGATCGGGGGCAGTCAGCTGAAGCTGGATACTGACCTTGCTGGCGACGTTCATGTCACCTTCGGGCTTCGTTTCCAGAATCTGGAGCATGATGATATGGGAATCAGACATGCTGCCATAGTAGATGATGTTATCCTTACGGCGCAGAGGACGGCCCTTGTAGGTCAGAGGGGTCTTTTCATTTGCCATGGGAATTACCTCCTTTAAACAAGATGAATCAAAGGAAACGCCCGGAACCGGGCGAAGAAAATCAGAGGGCATAA
>JABUSR010000161.1 GCA_021442645.1 Ruminiclostridium sp. | reverse complement strand
GCGGGGCTTCAGGAGGCCGATGTGGTCATAGTGGAGGAGGGTGTCCTTCTTCACGCCGCACAGGGCGGCAAACTCCGCCGTTTTGAAATAGTGCTGTTCCATCTGGCCCTCCCGGAAAATTTTTCTCCGTTTCCCCTTGACTCTGGGGTAACCCCACGGTTTATGCTTAGTATACCAAAGGGCTCCGCCGGTTGCAAGGGCCTTTCCGCGCACCCGGCCACCCTGAAATGAACTGCAAGGAGGGACTCCCGTGTCTGCCCCCGCAACCACAAAAAAACAACCGTCCGCCGGGAGCTGGCGGCTCTTTTTCCGCTATGTCACCCCCTCGGTGTCGGCCATGGTCCTCTTCTCTGCCTACACCATCATCGATGGAATCTTCGTCTCCCGTGGGGTGGGCGAGCTGGCCATGGCTTCCGTGAATATCGCCATCCCCTTTATCAATGTCCTCTCCGGTCTGGCCGTCCTGCTGACCATGGGCACCTCCACCCTCTGCGCCTTTGCCATGGGGGAGGGAGACCACACCCGCGCCGAGGAGATCTTCACCCAGACCGTAGTGGTCATCCTGGCCGTGTCAGTGGCTGTGACCCTGGCGGTCACCCTCCTGGCCGAGCCCTTGGGCTATCTGCTGGGCGCAGGGCCCCAGACCATCGGCAACACCAGCCGGTACCTGCGGGTGGTCTGTCTCTTCTCCCTGTGCTTCATTTTGTCCTATTGTCTGGAGGTCATGGTCAAGGTAGACGGCCGCCCCCAGCTGGCTGCCATGGGGGTGGGCATCAGCTTCGTCCTCAACGTGGGGCTGGACTACCTCTTCATCTTTATCTTCCATTGGGGTGTCTTTGGCGCGGCGCTGGCCACGGGCCTGGCCCAACTGGGCAGCCTGGTGGGCTTTCTGGCCTACTTCTTCTCCGGGCACTCCCGCCTGCGGTTCCGCCGCTTTCAATTCCGCCCCCGCATCTTCCTGCGGATCCTCCCCCTGGGGATCGCTGACTGCTCCGTGGAGCTGATGCTGGGTTTCCTCACCCTTCTGTACAACCATGTAATCCTCTCCCTTCTGGGAGAGGCGAGTCTGGCCGTCTACGCCGTCATCGCCTACATCAGCCTGCTGGTGGCCATGGTCATGCAGGGGGTGGCCCAGGGCATGATGCCCCTGGTGAGCCTCGCCGTGGGGCAGAACGACCGGGCCAGTGTCCGCCGGTACCTTTCCCAGTGCCTCATCACCGTGGTCGTGGCGGGGGCGGCGGTGGAACTCCTCTGCCAGCTGGCCCCCTCCCTGCCGGTTAACCTCCTTCTGGAGGACAGCAGTGACCTCTTCGGGGAGGCGGTGGCCGCTCTGCGGCAGTACGGGCTCTCCTACCTGCCCGCCGGCCTCTCCATCGCCCTGGCTGGATACTTTGCCGCCCTGGGCCGGTCGGGGGCCTCAGCCCTCCTCTCCCTGGCCCGCGGCTTCCTCTTCCTGCCGGGGGCCCTCCTGGCTGTTTTCTTCCTGCTGGATGGGACCGGCCTGTGGCTGGCCGCCCCGGCGGGGGAACTACTGGCCCTGGCCCTGGGCCTCCTCCTGCTCCGGCATACCAAAGTTTAACCATCTTATACTGAAATCCGATTAAAACAAGACAAGAATTGGCTTGTTTTAATAGCCTCC
>JABUSR010000146.1 GCA_021442645.1 Ruminiclostridium sp. | reverse complement strand
GAGAGGGCGGGCTTCAGGATATTGGCGGCGTTCATGGAGCCCTCGGCATCGCCGGCGCCCACCAGGTTGTGGACCTCGTCAATGACCAGGATGATATTGCCCAGCTTCTTAATCTCCTCGATGAGGCCCTTCATGCGGCTCTCAAACTGGCCGCGGAACTGGGTGCCTGCCACCAGGGAGGTCAGGTCCAGCAGGTAGACTTCCTTGTCTTTCAGCTTGTAGGGCACGTCTCCGCTGAAGATTTTCATGGCCAGGCCTTCGGCGATAGCGGTCTTGCCCACGCCGGGCTCGCCAATCAGGCAGGGGTTGTTCTTCTGACGGCGGTTCAGGATCTGAATCACGCGCTCCAACTCCTGGTCGCGGCCAATCATCCGGTCCAGCTTGCCCTCTGCGGCCTTGCGGGTGAGGGAGATGCAGTGGCTCTCCAGGAACTTCCGCTTGGAGCGACCTTTCCGGTCACCTTTTTCTCCCTTTTCCCCCCGGCTGCCTCGCCCGTTGTCGTCGGGCTGGCTGTGCTGGTCGGGCTTGTCGTCTTCCTCCTTGGTCTGGTCGGGGATCTCCAGCCCGCCCATCAGTTTGTTCAGGAAGGGGAAGGTGGCGGTGCGGCCGTCCTCCTCGTCCTCATCCTCGTCGCTGTCAGAGGAGCCACCCATGGCATCGGCCAGGCCGCTCATCAGGTTCTCGAAGTTTTCTGCGCCCTCAAAGGCGGACATCATGTCCTTGGTCAGACCGTCCAGGTCCTCTTCACTGAGGCCCATCTTCTCAATCATGTCGGTGACCGGGCGAATCTTCAGCTCCCTGGCGCACTTCAGGCATAGGCCCTCGTTATGAGGGTTCTCGCCGTTATTGTCCAGCCGGGTGATAAACACCACGGCCATATTTTTCTTACAACGGTTGCAAAGGGTAGGATTCATAGACTTTTCTCCTTGTGTAAGGCTCTTCAATATATCCATGATACCATGGGATTGTGAATTGCGTGTGAATGATAGGAAACTCTTGTCACCCGATTGGCAGGGTAAGCAGCGGGATCAAGGTGAGGATGGAGAGAGAATAGCTTTCGGCTGCCACTTCGGCAGGAATCCAGCCGAGGAGGTCATAGAGAATCCAGACGGAGACCAGCAGAATCAGGAATCCTTTGACAAGATTTAATATACAGCCGAAGAATTTGTTCAGGAAGTGGAGGACGGGGAGCTTTGCCACCAGGTCCAGGCAGTGGCAGAGCAGAATCCATATCAGCCGGGTGCCCAGGAAACCGAGCAGGAAGGCGATTGCCTTGGTTGGCAACAGGGCGGCTTTCGGCAGGAGGAGGGGGTCCAGCATCGGCAGGAGGTGGGTGACACAATGCCAGCCGCCCACCAGACCCACCACAACGGCCAGGAGGGAGCAGAGGGTCAGGATGAACCCCCGGCGAAACCCTGTCACGGCGAAGTATGCCAGCAGAATCAGGACCACCAGGTCAAAGAGAAGGGAGGCGGTCATGGTCATGACGGTGTCTCCTCGACGGGTACACTCTCGGCGGGCATGGTGGTCTCAGGATTCTTCGTGTCCTCAGCGGGTGCGGTGGTTTCGGCAGGCTCGGGGGTCTCCTCGACCTTCTCGGTCTCGTTGGTAATCTTGGAGCCGGAGGGGAAGTAGAGGCTCACGGTGGCGCT
>JABUSR010000213.1 GCA_021442645.1 Ruminiclostridium sp. | reverse complement strand
TTTAATCAGCTTTGAGTATTACTCCAGGATCCGGTAACCGTTCCGGCGGAGGGTATCCAGCAGCCGGAGCCCGTGCTCCTGGCCGCTGACCTCGCAGACCACATGGAGGATGGCGTCCCCAATGTCCAGGTCGGCCCGTACCCGGTCGTGCTGGACCAGGATGATGTTGGCGTCCTCCGCCGCCACCAGGTGGGCGAATCGCTCCAGGGCGCCGGGGATGTCCGGCATGACGGTGGAGATTTTCAGCTGGCGGCCCCGGGTGATGAGGCCCTTTTCCACAACCTTGTGGATAAATGAGACGTCGATGTTGCCCCCGGAGAGGACGCAGCAGACCTTTTTCCCCCGGATATCCACCTTGTTGTGGAGAACGGCGGCCAGAGGAGCAGCCCCGGCGGGCTCCACCACCTGCTTGGTGCGCTCCAGCAGGAGGAGGATGGCCTCGGCGATCTCTGCATCGGAGACAGTGACCATCTGGTCTACATACTGATTGATGTAGGACATGGTGAGCGTGCCGGGATTCTTCACGGCGATGCCGTCGGCGATGGTGTGGACGAAGTCGGAGGGGCGGAGCTCTGTTTGGCCGAAGGAGCGGACGATGGCGGAGGCCCCCTCAGACTGGACGCCGACCACCTGGATACGGGGGTTGATCTGCTTGATACAGGCGGAGATGCCGGACACCAGCCCACCGCCGCCGGCGGGGACCAGAACTACGTCCACCAGGGGCAGGTCGGAGAGAAGCTCCAGGGCGATGGTGCCCTGGCCGGCGATGACATCCTCGTCATCGAAGGGGTGGATGAATTCCGCCCCTGTGGCCGCCACGATCTCGCAGGCTCTGGCGTAGGCCTCGTCATAGATGGCCCCGTGGAGGACCACATCGGCCCCGTAGCCCCGGGTGGCGGAGACCTTGGCGATGGGGGTGGACCGGGGCATGACGATGGTGGCAGGAACGCCCACCCGGGCGGCGGCGAAGGCCACGCCCTGGGCGTGGTTGCCGGCGGAGGAGGCTACCACGGAGGTGAGCCCGCCCTCCTCGTACCGCTTCATGATTTTATTGTAGGCGCCCCGCACTTTGAAGGAGCCGGTCTTCTGCTGGTTCTCATATTTTAAATAGACCTCAGCACCGGACATCTCCGAGAAGGTCTTGGATGTGGACAGGGGGATCCGGTGAACGACGGTCCTCAGCCGGTCAGCGGCCAGCTGAAAGTCATTGATGGTGAGCATGGGTGTTACCTCCATGAAAAGTCTGATAAAGAGTATACTGCAAAACTTGCCGTCTGTCACCTGTTATTCTGCCCGGGCCGGGGAAAATCTCTGCCGCCGACAGCAGAAAACAGGGGGGCGGAGGAACATCACGGGATCTCCCTGAAAACAGAGGAGGCACAGCATGGGGACCGGAACAGAGAAAAAACAGAATAACCCGCCCGCCAAGGGGCAGACAGGGGAGCGGGCGCTGACCATCCCGCCCATTGAGGAGCTGGAGCAGGAGCTCAAGCGGGTGGAGTACAAGGGCAGGTACCGAACGGTCCTGCGGAGTACCATCTACACGCTGATTACCGTCTCCGCCATCGCCGTCCTGGTGGCCGTCCTGTTGCTGCCGGTGCTGCAGATCTACGGTACCTCCATGACCCCCTCCTTGGAGGAGGGCAACATCGTGGTCTCCGTGAAGGGCAGCGACTTTGAGACCGGCGACGTG
>JABUSR010000066.1 GCA_021442645.1 Ruminiclostridium sp. | reverse complement strand
CGCCTGTCGGACCTCTACCGATGTAAGGCCGCCCTCCTGAAAGAACGCAGCCCCTCCTGCGGCTGCGGACAGATTTACGACGGAACCTTTACTAAAGCCCTGGTGGAGGGGGACGGTCTCACCGCTGAAATTCTGAAACGTAACGGAATCAAGGTCTACGGAGAGTCTCAGATTGAAGACCTGCTGGGCAGGCACCCCTTTTTCAGTATCTGATGAGTCGGCACGCCCTATGGGAAAAGATTGATGGGGGCAGTCTTCCCCTATCCATCAGCAAGAAGAAAGCATATGGAATATCTGAAAACCCTGCCGGGAAAAGCGAACCTTTCCCGGCAGGGTTTTTCTGCTTAGTATGCTTCTGTAGAAATGGTTCGGCCGTTCAGAACCGCCTCCACCAGGGTGTCCCCTTCATAGGAGAGCTTCAGGGAGAAAAATGGCACCTCACGGGTCAGCAGATCCAGGAAGATCTTGTCCCCCGTCCAGATGGGCAGATCCCGAACGGCAGCCTTGTCCACCCACTCCAGGTTGCCCTCACTGCACTCGATGAGCTCCCCCTCAAAGCCGTCAGCGGTGAAGAGATGCATGTACTCCGTCTCCCACCGGTCAGACACAAAGGTCACCAGTCCCCGATAGGCGTATCTGGTAAGGGTCAGGCCGGTCTCCTCTCTGACCTCTCGCAGGAGGCACTCTTCCGGGCTCTCCTTTTCCTCAAACTTTCCGCCTACACCCACCCATTTGTCCTGGTTCACGTCGTTCTTCTTTTTCACCCGGTGGAGCATCAGGTACTGCCCCTCCCGCTCAATATAGCACAGGGTCGTATTCCACATGGTCTCCCCTCCTCAGTATTGCTGGATAAAGCGGTCGTAGATGTTTCGGACCTCCCCGTCGATGAAGGGAAGGAACATATCCCGAATGTCCCGGGGCACCCCGAAGTAGGCCGCCGCCACTGACCCGGCAATGGCAGCTATGGTGTCGCTGTCCCCGCCGATAGAGATGGCCCCGCGGATGGCATCTTCAAAGCTCTCGGCCTCCAGGAAGGCCTCCATGGCCTGGGGCACGCTCCCCGCACAGGAGACATCGAACTGATAGCCTTCCCGAATCTCATCCAGCGTAAAGTTTAAAGGATAGTAGCGGGTGATATGATCCCGAATGGCCTCCTTGTCCGCCCCCTGCCGGGCCAAGAAGACCGCCCCCGCCGTTACCACAGCACCGGCGATCCCGTCAGGATGGTTATGCGTCACCTCTGCAGAGGTCTTGGCCAGGGCAATGCACTGGCTTAAACTCTCTGCCGCCCAGGCCACCGGGGAGACCCGCATGGCACTGCCATTGCCCAAACTGCCGTAGGGCCGGGGTTCCTCTGCATCAATCCACCGTTCAAACCGGGTCCCATAGCCCAGGTTGGGGTAGAGTTTTCCCAGCCGCCGCATCTCTGCCACCACATTTTCCCGAAAACTCGACAGGTCGGACAGGTCGCTCATGAGGACGGCGGATGCCACCGCCGCTGTCATAACGCTGTCGTCTGTCATCCGGCAGTTGGACTGTACCAGCGGAAACTCCTTGCTCTTACAATTCTTCCATTCGTAGATCGATCCTGCGATGTCGCCGATTAGTGCGCCCAGCATGGCAGGCACTCCCTTCTGGTTGGATTTTTCCCATCATACCACATCTCAGCCCAAGAAACAATGCACAGCCCCGGCAG
>JABUSR010000084.1 GCA_021442645.1 Ruminiclostridium sp. | reverse complement strand
GCCTCCCCGGCCATCACCGGGGCTGTGCGGGCCCGTTCTGTTATTCCACAAAAAATGTCCGGCCGGGTCTTCTCTCTGCCGCTTCCGGCGCATCGCCGTCGGCATACCCCAGGATGCAGTGGCCAATGCCCTCATACTCCCCCCGGAGCCCGAGGTCCTTCAGCCAGTCCTGCCATGCCGGCAGTTCAAACTCCTCCTTGGCCCGGTGGACCCAGCAGCTGGAGACGCCCTGGGCGTGGGCCGCCAGCATCAGGTTCTCCATCACACAGCTCCCGTCGTACACGCGGATGGGCCAGTCCTTTTCCGCCAGCACGATCAGCACCACCGGTGCCCCGTAGAAGGGGTCAAATCCGGCCTCCCACCCGCCGATGCGGCGGTTTTCCTCGGCCAGTCGCTCCCGGACCTCCCGGTTTGTAACGGCCACGATAACGGTCGCCTGCTTTCCCATGCCGTTGGCGGCATAGAGCCCGGCCTCCATAATGGCCTCAATCACGTCCCTGGGGACCATGTCCGGCTTATATTTTCTCACGCTGCGCCGGGTCAGCAGAGTTTCCATTGCATTTCCCATGCTGCTTCCCTCCTGCTCTGTTTTTCGGGCTGCGCCCGGTTAGTTTCTATGCATAGGATACCAGTGTTTTGCCGGGAACGCAAGTGGGAAGCCCCCCGCCCGGGCAATGTTGGGAAACTTCCCTCCATGGCAGGCAGCCACCCCTTTTCCCCTTGTATTTCAGCCCATCGCCATGGTATAATTTCAAAACGATATTACGATTGTCAGGGGGCAAACATCATGCGTTCCAAACTCAGCCAACCGGGCTCCACCGCCCACAAGCGCGGCTCTCCCCGGTGGCTCCCCTATGGCTTTATCCTGCTCCAGAGCACCTTTTACGGCATCGGCGACCCCATCTCTAAGGCCGCCTACGAGACTGTCCCCATCTATTCCCTCCTGTCGGTGCGGTATCTCATTGCCTTCGTCTTTCTGCTCCTGGTCTTCCGTAAGCGCGTCTGGTCCGGGCTGAAGGCCTGCTCTGTCAGGGACTGGCTCCTGCCCAGCCTGTGCATCGCCGGGGGCTATATCACCACCAACATCGCCCTGATTTTCACCACGGCCACCGCCACCGCCTTCCTGCGGTCCCTGTCCACGGTGATGACCCCCCTGCTGGCCCTGGTCATCTTCCGCCGCCGGTTCAGCCCCAAGCACGTCCCCATTCTGGTCTTTGTGGTTGTCGGCCTGTACCTGCTCTGCGGCCGGGGCGGCCTCACAGGCATCGGCCTGGGTGAAGTCTTCGGCCTGCTGGCAGCTCTCCTGCTGGCCAGTTCCCTGGTTTTTGGCGAGAAAGCCCTGAACAACGTGGACCCCGTCACCCTCACCACGGTCCAGGCCGGTATGTCTGCCCTGCTGGCCCTGGTCTGTACCTTCTTCCTGGAGGGCGGCATCCACCTGGAAACCGCCGGTCTCACGGAGTGGGCCGTCATCGTCTACCTGGCCCTCCTGTGCACCGTGGCCGGGTACCTGCTCCAGAACGCCGCTTTAGGGTCCATCCCCTCCCGGACGGTGGCCCTTCTCCAGTGTACGGGCCCGGTCATGACCGCCCTCTTCTCCCGCCTCCTGCTGGGGGAAACCCTGCCTGCGGCGGGGCTGCTGGGCGCCGGGATCCTCCTGGCCTGCGTAGCGGCAGAGACCCTGATGAAGGACGCCG
>JABUSR010000005.1 GCA_021442645.1 Ruminiclostridium sp. | reverse complement strand
GAAGCCGGCATTGACCTGTGGTCTTTTGCCAAACTGACCGAGACCTTCCGCATCCTCCACGGCAAGCGGGAGAGCACCATTATCGTCATCTCCCATCAGGAGCGCATCATCGACCTAGCCGACGAGATCGTCATGATTTCCGGTGGTAAGGTAATGCGACATGGTCCCAAGGAGAGCATGATGGCCCACATCCTGGCAGATACGGGTGGAACCTGCGCATTTATGCCTGCAGTGGCCTGCCACAGTAAGGAGGACTAAGACATGGCACAGAATAAAGTTGACATTAACCTCCTGCGGGAGATTGCCGATCTGGAAGGCACCCCCAAGGGGGCCTATAATATCCGGAAGAACGGTAAGCTGGAGTCCCGGGGCCGCACGGAGAACATTGACATCGTCACCAAGGACGACCCCGAGAAGCCCGGCATCGACATCTATATTAAGGACGGTACCAGAAACCAGTCGGTCCATATCCCTGTTATCATCACGGAGACCGGCCTGGATGAACTGGTATACAACGACTTCCACATCGGCGCAGATTGTGATGTGGTCATCGTAGCCGGGTGTGGCATCCACAACTCCGGCACGGAGAAGTCCGAGCACGACGGTGTTCATACCTTCTATGTAGGGGAAAATTCCAAGGTGCAGTATGTGGAAAAGCACTATGGTGAGGGTGAAGGAACCGGCGAGCGGGTCATGAACCCCCAGACGGTGGTCTACCTGGAGAAGAATTCCTCCATTACCTTGGATACCACACAGCTCCGAGGCGTGGACTCCACCAAGCGCTATACCAAGATCGTGGTAAAGGAGGGAGCCGAGGCCATTATCACCGAGAAGCTCCTCACCCACGATAAGCAGAAGGCTACCTCCGAGATGGACGTAATCCTGGCCGGCCCCGGGGCCAGCAGCCGGGTTATCTCCCGCTCTGTGGCACAGGACGACTCCGAGCAGATCTTCTACCCCAGAATGATCGGCGACGACGCCGGATTCGGCCACGTTCAGTGTGATTCCATCCTCATGGGGGAGGCAAAGATTCAGTCGATCCCTGCTATTATTGCCAACCATCCCGATGCACAGCTGGTCCACGAGGCAGCAATCGGCCGTATCGCCGGCGATCAACTGCTGAAGCTTATGACCCTAGGCCTCACGGCGGAGGAGGCAGAAGAGGAGATTCTGAATGGCTTCCTGCGTTAAAGAGGGAATCTTCTATGTGGGGCAGGACCCACAACTGGGTCAGATCCGCGGCCTGGACCCCTGGGCTGTGGACAATGGAATCCACCTGATTTCCATGTCTGAGGAAAAGACAGAGGGAATCATGATGATCACCAACCAGAACCAGCAGCAGTACGGCACTGTCCACGGGGGTATGCTGGTGGCCTTTGCAGACACCATCGCAGGGCACAGCCTGACGCCCTACGGGAAGATGTGCGTTACCCAAGGCAGCACGGTGAACTTCCTCCGCCCGGTGGCTGGGGCCTACCTCTTCTGTCGGGCTACGCCGGTAAAGGTAGGCAAACGGATCTGCGTGGTCTCTGTGGAGCAGTGGAACGATAAAGAGGAGCTGGTGACCACCGCCCTCTTTACCTTTGCCGTGGTTAAGGAGATTGAGCCCATCCTGGTGGAGCCCAAGTACCCCAACCTTACCTTCTGAGAGGACAAAAAACGGAGCGGATAACTCCGCTCCGTTGGTTCCGATGCGATGGTTACAG
>JABUSR010000126.1 GCA_021442645.1 Ruminiclostridium sp. | reverse complement strand
TCTGGACACTCTTGCAGGCGGGGGAGCTGTCACTGTGGTTGGTATCGCCCACCACCTTGTACCAGACGTAGTAGGTGCCCGCATTCATGCCCGTGGGGAGATCGGTACCCCAGCCGGTGGCGGGAGCAGTCGTTCCATTGGTCGCCAGGGCATAATTCATGGTGCCGTGGGCGGTGCTGCCTGCGGTGACCAGAACCTGCTCGTTCCCGGTATAGGTCAGGCCGGTCCTGGCAGTGGGTGCGGTGCAGGAGGAATTCGCCCTGCCGATGGTGAAGAGCCTCGCCGGCGAGGTGGCTGCATTGTAATTGTCAGTTGCAGCCACCACGGCGTAGAGGTAATAGTTCCCAGCATTCAGCGTCGTGGCGGTAATATCCTCCCACTTGGTGCCGTTTACATTTGTGTTCGTGGTGTTGTAGTAATAGGTCACCGTGCCGTTTCCGCTGTTGCCGGTCACACCGGGGGTAGACACCGTGCTACCGTAGGTATAGCCGTTCATGGAACTGATTGTGATGGTGGGGTTTGCCTTGGCAATGGTGAAGTTTGCCGTTTTGCTGAACGTATTGTAGTTGTTGGTCGCCGCAAAAGTGGCTTTCACCGTGTAGTTGCCTGCGTTAGTAGGCTTTGTGTCGCTGTAGGTACTGTCATTGCTGTCCTGTACCTTGTACTGATAGGTCACATTGGCGGTGCCGTTGGTGTTAGAACTGGGAACAGGGTTGCTGGCCGTACCGCCGTAGGTCCAGCCTTCCATAGTGACAGAGCCGGAGCCCGGGGCCTTCTCGACCTCATACTCCACATAGGCGGTCTTTGCATCGTTGCCGGTGCCCACAGTGATGCTTGCCCGATAGAAGCCCGCGTCGGCGTGGGAAGTGGTGTCTGCATAGGTGCCGGTTTCGGTGGCCTTATACTGATAGGAAATGGTGTCATAGCCTGTGGTCCTGGCTGCCTCCGCCAAGTTGTCGTTGAGGGTGGCGTTCAGATTTTCACCGGTGTAAATGATCGGGGCTACCGGTGCTTTGACCTGCACGCTGCCTCCGCTGCCGTCGGCCAGGTCACAGTCTGCGTTGGTACAGATGGCAGTGACCGTGTCATTGGTGGAGGTGGTGGCAGCCAGATTATAGGTAAAGCTGTGCTCATGGGGGGACTTTACCTTCAGCTTGACCGTGTTATTTTCGTTGCATACCTGATAGTCTGTGTTGTCGCTGGAGAAATATCTGCTGTAATTGGCGTCGTTGGTGCCGGTGATGGGCACATAAGCGCCCGCAGAGGGGAGGTCATATGTGGCCACGCCGATGGAGGCACCGGTGGTCAGCGGAGCGCTGACGGTGATGATTTTGCCATTGGGTAGGTAGACGTTGTTACCGGCATTGCCTGAGACCACGGGGCTGCCGGACAGGGTAAAGGCCCCCGAATTCATGTACACGCCACCACCGGTAACTGCACTGTTATTCGTGATGCTGCCGCCGTATATAGTGAAGGTGCCATCGTTGTGCACGCCGCCGCCGCTGATTGTGGTGAGATTGGAATTCATTCCATTGCCTATGATGCTGCCGCCGTACATAGTGAAGGAACCCTCGTTGAACACGCCGCCGCCCTCACTTGCGAAGTTGCCCACAATGCTGCCGCCGTACATAGTGAAGGAGCCCTCGTTGAACACGCCGCCGCCGTGGCCAAGACTCCCCTGGCCGCCACCGGTGATGACGCCGCCGGAAACGAGGGTAATGATTTCGCCTTCGTAAGGAT
>JABUSR010000273.1 GCA_021442645.1 Ruminiclostridium sp. | reverse complement strand
GGGATTTTGTTATTATCACAATGAATCACACTGTTGCCGCAAAAACGATTGTCACTTATCGGAATTATCCTGGGCGTTTTTGCTCCCTGAAGGAGAAGGTGGCTATGCGCAGAGCCCTCCGGGGGGCGCGACAATCAACAAACACAGAAAGCGCCGATTTGAGTGATACTGCTCAGATCGGCGCTTTTACGAATGTCGGGTGAGAAGGGGGCAGGAGGGTGGGTTTAACAAAAGTTTTATATTTCTTTGGTTTTTCCTTTAACCTGGGCTGCGTAAACTGAGTGCATAGCACACACAAAACCGAAAAATTTAAGAAACGAGGGAATTATGATGAAAAGAACAATGAAAAAAGTATGCGGTGCAGTGGCTGTTTCTGCAGCTCTGATTCTGGCCCTGGCCGCCTGCGGCGATTCTCAGGAGGCCGACACCCCTGAGGATGCCGCCGTTATCGGCAGCGTTTCCACCAACGGATCTACCTCCATGGAGAAGATTATCGGTGTGCTCTCCGAGCAGTTCATGGCCGACAACAGCGGCGTTACCGTCACCTACGACCCTACCGGCTCCGGCACCGGCATCGAGTCCGTCAGCACCGGCAGCTGCGACATCGGCCTGGCCTCCCGTGACCTGAAGGCAGAAGAGAGCGGCCTCACCGCCACCATCGTGGCCCTGGACGGGATCGCTGTGGTGGTGAACGGGAATTGTCCTGTGGAAGACCTGACCATGGAGCAGATTACCGCCATCTTCACCGGCAAGATCAAGGATTGGTCTGAGCTGGGCGGCGAAGCCGGTGCTATCGCCTGCATCGGCCGCGAGGCCGGTTCCGGGACCCGAGACGGCTTTGAGTCTGTCACCGGCACGGAGGACGCCTGCGTTCTGAGCCAGGAACTCACTTCCACCGGCGCTGTGATCGAAGCCGTGAAGCAGAACCCCAATGCCATCGGATACGCATCCCTTTCCTCTGCTGAGGGCCAGGAGGGGATCAAGCTGGTCACCGTGGAAGGCGTTGCCTGTGCAGAGGCCACCGTGCTGGACGGCAGCTATCCCATCCAGAGGCCCTTCATGCTGGTGACCAAGAACGGCGTCGAACTGAGCCCTGCTGCCCGGGCCTTCTTCGATTTCGCCACGTCCTCTGCGGCAAACGACCTGATCCGTGCCGGCGGTGCCGTGCCCGTTGCCTGAGACCGGGCGAGGAACCGCTATGACTGATTCGGCATCCCTGCCCCGCATCAGGGGCAGGGCTTCTGCAAAGGAGGCAGGCAACATGAAACAGAGTTCGCGGGGACGGAACGCCCTGGAGCGGGGAATGGGCCTGCTGTTCCTGCTCTGCGGCATTCTGGCGGTGGCTTTCGTGCTGTTCATCAGCGTCTACCTGCTGATCTCCGGTATTCCCGCCATTCGTGAAATCGGGTTGACCAGTTTCCTCTTTGGCCGGGAGTGGGCACCTAAGTCCCAGCTCTACGGCATTCTCCCCTTTCTGATGACCTCCATCTGCGGCACTGCCGGTGCGGTGGTCATCGGGGTCCCTCTGGGCCTCATGATGGCCATCTTCCTGGCTAAGGCGGCCCCGCCCAAGCTTGCGGCGGTCATCCACACGGCGGTGGAGCTCCTGGCGGGCATCCCCTCGGTGGTCTACGGCCTAGTGGGTATGATCGTCCTGGTGCCTGCCATCCAGAAGACCTTCAACCTGGCCTCCGGCGCCACCCTGCTGGCCGCCATCCTGGTGCTGGCGGTGATGATCCTGCC
>JABUSR010000045.1 GCA_021442645.1 Ruminiclostridium sp. | reverse complement strand
CGGCTACGATAAATCGTTGTTTGAACTCGTAGTGTAATCTTTAAGGTAGTTAAAGACTGATTTATTTATAGCATATAAACCCGGAGGTGTCAACAATGGCAAAGAAGGAATTCGGCAAATATTATCTGGGGCTGGATATCGGTACCGACTCCGTCGGTTGGGCTGTAACTGACCAGGAGTATAATCTTATGAAGTTTAATGGCAAACAGATGTGGGGTGTACACCTTTTTGACGAGGGAAACCCTGCCGCAGCCCGCCGCACATTCCGCACAGCGCGCCGCCGCAGCGGCCGCAAGAAACAGCGTCTTGCCTTGCTGCGGGAACTGTTTTCGGAAGAGATTGCCGCAATAGATCCCGGTTTCTATCTTCGACTCCAAGAGAGTATGTTCACGAAGGACGACAAAACGGTACCGCAGACAAATTCTCTCTTTGCCAATCCCGATTTCCGAGACAGGGACTATCATAGGGAATACCCAACAATCTACCACCTCCGCAGGGCACTGTTAGAGGATAAAGAACCGCGCCACGATGTGCGCCTGCTCTATCTTGCAATCGCCCACATGCTCAAGCACCGCGGGCATTTCCTCCTTCCGGGCGAGGGCTTTGAAACCGGGGACGCCTTCGAAACGCAGTTCACTGCACTTCAGGACGCACTGCTCCAGCAGCTTGATGTAAACATCGAATGTACTGACCATGAGGCACTGTCAGATATCCTTCGTACGCCGGCCTCCTGCTCGGCTAAGAAAGAGAAACTGTACAAGTTCTTCGGTATTGCAAAACTTCCCAGGCCTAAAACGGATGAAGACATGGAGCGCAAGCTCTCACAGGACCAGAAATCAGAGTGGCTTGCTCTGCTGGCGGGCTGTGCAGCAAAGACCGACAAACTCTTCCGGGACGAGGCCCTCGCTGACAGCGAGGTGAAGAAAATCGACTTCAAGTCTGCAGACATGGAGGACACCGCAAAGCTCGAGGCTACCCTTGGCGAGCGCATGGACTGCCTAACCTACGCCAAAGCACTTTACGACTGGGCAGTGCTTGCGGACATCCTCGGAGGATCGCATTTCCTGTGCCAGGCAAAGGTTTGCTCCTATGAAAAGCACAAAAAGGATCTCCAAAACCTGAAGGCTGCTTTCCGCAAACATCTGAAGGGGGAGTATTCTGCCTTTTTCCGGGACGAGCAGGGTGACAAGAACTACATCGCCTACATTGGGAAGTCCATGGCGAAAAATAACAGAAGCACCTGCTCCCGCAATGAATTCCTAGCCGAGTTGAAAAACAAGCTCAAAACGTTCAGCGAAGACCCTCTTGTTTCAGAAATACTGACCGAGATAGAAAATGACACCTTCCTGCCCCGCCAGTCCTCCAAAGACAATGGAGGCATCCCCTACCAGCTCCAACTTCAGGAACTCAAAGCCATCCTTTCCGTACAGGAGAAGCACTTCCCCTTCCTGTCGCAGAAGCATGCTGATGGGCGCACGGTGTCGGAGAAGCTCTGTGCAATTCTTTCCTTCCGTATCCCGTACTATGTGGGCCCCGTGAACGACGCACACAAGCGGGACGGCAGTGGCTTCTGCTGGGTCGTTCGCAAGGAGCCCGGCCCGGTTCGCCCGTGGAATTTTGAGGAAAAGGTCGACCTGGATGCCTCCGGCGAAGCATTCATTCGAAGAATGACCTCCACCTGCACCTATCTCATCGGTGCAGAAGTATTACCGAAGGATTCTCTCCTCTACAGCCGCTTCATGGTGCTCAACGA
>JABUSR010000160.1 GCA_021442645.1 Ruminiclostridium sp. | reverse complement strand
GACGATACTTACAACGCCAATCCACAGTCCATGCGGGCGGGCCTGGATGTGCTTTCCCACAGTGAGGGAACCAGCCGGGTAGCTGTCCTGGGCGATATGTTCGAGTTGGGCGAGGTTGGGCCGGAACGCCACCGTGGCGTGGGCGAGTTTGCCGGTTCCCTGGGCAATATCGATGGGCTCCTGGCCGTGGGCCAGCTGGCGGAACACATCTACAAGGGGGGACTTCAAACTGGCATCCCCCAGGTGTTTTACGCAAAAGATAAGACAGAAGCCAAAGAAATCCTGCCCCAGATGGTAAAACCGGGGGCGGTGATTCTGTTGAAGGCCTCTCGGGGTATGCACTTTGAGGAGTTGGTATCCCGGGTCAGGGAACTGGCCCAGTCATAAGATAAAAAAGGAACGGACCCATTCTATACGGGTCCGTTCCCAAAACTGTATGAAGAATTATGCCTGGCCTCCCAAATCGCTGAAATCCACGATCATCTTCTTAGGGGCGTACTTAACGGTATGTTCCAGCGTTTCCTCATAGGGGGCGCAGGCGATGCCGCGGTCGGTGATGAAGCCGGTGATGAGGAAGGCCGGGATTACATCGTAGGCAGGGGTCCAGCCCTGGGCGCCGCCGCAGTCCAGGCCGTCGGTGACGGACTTGGGGTCTCCCTCGTCTATGCCGTGGCCTACACCGCTCTCCATCTCCAGGTCGATGTCATTGGCATTGAGGACCACATAGAAGGGGATGGAGTGGAAGTAGCAGGCGATGGCCAGCTCATAGGTGCCTACGGGAGCCTTCAGATCGCCGTTTTTTGCGGCCAGGATGCCGTCAGTAAGGACAAGATGAGCCCCCTGGCGGGCCAGGAAAGTGGCGGCAGCATGGTCGGGGATAACAGTGCAGGGCAGGTTGTCCTTAGCCATCTCTTGGGCCAGCAGGGTGCCAGCCACCAGGGAGGGACGGCCCTCGCATAAGGTCACCTGCTCCAGAACGTTTCTCTTCAGACCGCGGCGGGCGATGCCCAGTGCGCCGCAGGGAGAGGCGGAATGGAAGGCGCCACGGTCAGTGCGGATAAGCAGACGGGTGCCTTCACCCATGAGGTCAGTGCCGTTGCGGCAGGTGTTCCGGTCACCTACTACCTGCTCCCGGTCGAAGGTGACAGCAGTGGCCAGAATGGTAGTCAGTCGGTCTACGTTTTTGGTATAGGCTTCGGGAGGGTTCTCCATGAAGGTCATGGCCAGGACCATATCCCGGGCGTTGTTCCGGCTGGCCAGCAGCAGCGCCTTGGCCTCGGCCAGCTTTTCGTCAAAAGCGGGGGTCTGCTGGAGCTCTTGGTGCTCCAGGGCGGCCAGGCAATAGCCGTACACGCCGGCCACAGCGGCGATTTTCTCTTCCTTCACAGCGCCGGAGGAGAGAACCTCCGCCACGGTCTTAACATCGGTGCAGGTAATCCAGACCTCTTCCTGGGGATACTTGGATTGATCCAGAAGAGAGAGGACCTGACCCTGCCATTGCAGTGCGATCATAGGGGTAAGCCTCCTGTTTTTTCATTTCGTTGGCCCTTTGGGGCAGCGGCTTCGCGCTTTTTTATGCAGCTATCATATCATACTTTGTGGGGCAATGCCACTCCCAAACCGGGAAAAAGTTTGCCCCACTTACCAAAGGAAGGCAACCATGATCGATATCGCGGTACAAGAATTAGTCAAAGAATACGAGGTGGGAGAGCCAGTTTTGAACGGACTCTCCTTCCAGGTAGATACCGGGGAACGGGTGGGTATCCTGGGCCGAAACGG
>JABUSR010000144.1 GCA_021442645.1 Ruminiclostridium sp. | reverse complement strand
GACGCAGACTACTGGCACGGCGAGTTCTTAGGGCTTGACCTGAGCTACGCAGAGAGCCTGGGCATCCAGCCTGTGGTGTACTTTAACGAGAACCGGGATGCGGTGCTCCCCAGCTTCTCTGCCCCGGAGACACCGGAGTCTTGCCTGACCACAACCAACGGCTGGTACGAGGCCAGTGTGTTCCTGCAGAACCATGACGCCTCCGACGTGAAGGCCTTCGCCGTGGACCTCAGAACCTCGGAGAATGGCGACTTTGCCCTGAGTGCAGATACGGTGGATGCCGTCAGCATCGAGGTGCACATGAAGGGGGTCTTCACGGAGCAGACCGATGGCGGCGTCTGGGCCTACAACAACCCGGCCTATACCTCCCAGCAGAACGGCCTGCTGAAGACCCGGGAGGGCAACAGCGTCCGCGTCCGCATGGAGCAGAACGGCTCCTTCATCGTGGAGAAGCACGTGACCAACGCCCCCAACAGCATGAAGAATGTCAGCTTCAACTTCCAGCTGAAGCTGGCCGGCACCGACGATTACTACGCCTACCAGACCTATACCCTGCAGGAACTGGTAAACGGCGACTGGGTGAGCCAGACCGGCCGAATCTACTCCACCGACGCCCAGGGCAAGCTGCAGCTGAAGGACAACCAGCGGGCGGTGTTCTCCAATGCGGAGAACCTGACGGTGGAAGAACTGGGCACCGGCATCATATGGAAGTCTGCCAAGACCACCACCACAGAGAAGCTCAACGACAAGGACACCCAGGTGACCAACGTGTTCACCAACGAGTGGGTCCCTCTGCTCTACCTGGAGAAGGAGATCAAGGGCTTTGCTGTGGAACCCCAGAACAAGACCTTCACCTTTATGGTGGAGACCAGCGAGGACGGCCTGAACTGGACGCCCCTGGCCAATGCGCCCTACTGGGTGGTGAAGGAGAACTTCGCCGGCACCACCCTGAATCCCCCCGTGGTAAGCGAGGGCGTCACCAAAGCTGACGGCACCCTCACCCTGACGGCCGGGGAGATCGCCGCTGTGGCCCCCGGGCACAGCGGCATCCGGTACCGGGTGACGGAGCAGACCGCTTCCACCCCCGACTGGATCTGCAAGAGCGACACGGAGACCGGCACCCTGGGCAACCTGGGCAGCACGGAGAAGTTTACCAACTACTATAAATACAAAGAACTGCGGATCACCAAGAACCTGACCCATCAGGACCCGGCGGACTGCACCCAGGCCTTTACCTTCACCCTCTACACGGTGGGGGACGATGGAACCCTGACCCCGGTGAGCGAGGCCCTGAACTGGAGCCTGGAAGACGGATCCGCTGCCGGCACCCTGAAAAACGGCAGCTTTACCGTGGCCTGCGCAGGCAAGACGGTGGTCGTCTCCGGCCTTACGGCAGGGCAGAAGTACTGCATCAAGGAGACCGATACCGGGGATAATTACGCAGCGGAAAAGGCAGGCGGCGTGACCTTTACAGTGTACCCGGAGTCCTCCGGCAAGAACGTGACCGTGACCAACGACTACCTGCTGCGGGACCTGAGCGTCACCAAGCAGGTGGTGGGCAAGGGCTCGGTGAGCAAGGCCTTTACCATGACCCTGGAGAAGAAGGACGCCTCCGGGACCTGGCAGCCCGTGGCAAACCAGGGATACACGTATGCGGGCCCCTACAGCGGCGGCAGCGACACGACGGGCGCAGACGGGGCGTTTACCCTCTCCGCAGGGTTTACGGCTACCTTTAAGAATCTGGACAAGGAGGGGGCAGAGTACCGGGTGACCGAGACCTATGACTCTGACTATCCCCAGATCTCCCCGGCCAGCAGCGGTGG
>JABUSR010000029.1 GCA_021442645.1 Ruminiclostridium sp. | reverse complement strand
ACCGGCGAGGTGCTGAAAGTGATTCGTAGCCTGGCTGAACAGAATACCACCATGATTATCGTGACCCATGAGATGGAATTCGCCCGGGACGTGGCCGATCAGGTCATGTTTATGGACAGCGGTGTGGTGGTGGAGGAGGGACCGCCCTCCGAGGTGTTCGGGAATCCTAAGCATCCCCGTACCCGGCAGTTCCTGGACAAGTTCAACGGTTGAGTTTTCCTGTTTTCATCTTTCTTTTGCACAGATAAAAGGCTCTCCTGCCCGGAGGGCCTTTTTTGCCGGGAAGTTAGATGGGGGCCTGCCTGAGAGGAACGGCAAGATTTGCAAAAACTTTACAATTGGGTGTTTTCACAGGGAACCAGATGTGATATAATTACACGGAATATCCCTAAATGGAGAGTTATAATCATTGAGGTTCCCTTTTTCCAAAGGGCAGGAGGATGATTTTATGAGATACGACGATTACGACGATTACAACCGGCGGTCTTCTCGCAGCGGTTCCCGGAGTTCCTCCGGCCGCTCTTCCGGCAGCCGGGAGTATAGCAGCCGGGACTATGACCGGAGCTACGGCGGCTATGACCGAGGCTACAGTGGGTATGACCGCGGTTACAGCAGCTATGATAGCTACGACCGTGACTACAACAGCTATGACCGGGACTATCGTTCCTCTGACCGGTACGGATCCCGGAACCGGGGGCGTTACGACGATTTCGATCAGAAGGACTGGGCCCGTACGGCGCCCAACTGGGACGATCGTAGCGGCGCCCGCAGAAAATCCGGCAGTCGGAGTTCTTCTTACGACAACCGATCCCGCAGTGGTTCCGGTTCCCGGAGCCGCAGCCAGAGCGGCCGCGGCGGGCCCTCCTCCGGGCGGCGTCCCCCCGAAAGAAGAAACAGCTCTCGCAAGAAGAAAAAGAGTATCCCTGTGGTCCCCATCATTCTGGGCGTTGTGCTGGTTGTTCTGGCGGTTCTGGTGGTCAAGTCCTTCTTTGGAAAGGATACCAGCAATTACGCCATTGAATTGGCCTCTCAGACCATCGTGGTAGGCGAGTCCACCACGGCTACCATTACCGGCCTGTCTGCTGCTGAGGAGTATGAAATCACCTGGGGCAGCAGTGAGAACAACGTGGTCTCTGTGGACGGCAACGGCGCCACCTGCAAGCTCACCGCTAAGAAGGAGGGCTCGGCAACCATTGCAGCGACGGTTGATGGGGAGACCCTCCAGAAGACCGTTATGGTTGTGGATGTGGCCCCCGGCGTTGTGGGCATTAAGGTGACCGAGGAGACCGTGGAGATCAAATCCGGGGATTCCTACGCGATTCAGGCCACGGTGGAGATGGAGTCCGACAACATGAGCCCGGCAAAGATTACCTGGAGCAGCAGTGATACCTCTGTGGCCCGGGTGGACAGCAGCGGCGTGGTCACCGGCCGGGACGTAGGCACTGCCATTATCAAGGGCACGGCCGGCGAAAAGACGGTGGAGATCGTGATTAAGGTGGTGGAGAACCCTGACAACGCCACCCACGATGAGAGCGAGAACACCGGGACTGAGCCGGAAGAGGGGGCAGAAAAGCCTGACAACGGGAACACTGGCGGGGGCGGCAATACCAACACCGGTGGAACCGGAACCGGCGAAAATGGAACCGGCACCGGTGAAAACGGCGGGACCACGACCGGCGGCACGGAGACCGCTACCGAGACCACCGAGGGCACCGGGACGGGCGACGGCACTGGCACCACCGGCGGGACCAACTAAGACATGAAAAAAACAAGGACGGGAGTTCTCCCGTCCTTGTTTTTCTTTCCAACGGGAGAAAAACATGATACAATGAGGATAGAA
>JABUSR010000285.1 GCA_021442645.1 Ruminiclostridium sp. | reverse complement strand
CGGGGCGGCTAAGCTGGGCCACGGCCAGGGCTACCGCTATGCCCACGACTACCCCGACCATTATGTAAAGCAGCAGTATCTCCCCGATGTCCTCAAGGACCGGGTCTATTATCACTACGGGGATAACAAGACCGAGCAGGCCGCCAAGCGGTATTGGGACGAGATTAAGGGAAAACCCTGACTGCAGACCCAATGAAACGTTTGCCCGTGTGAGGAGGTGCCGGTATGGACATCATGCCCGGAGATGTGTTGGAGATGAAGAAAGAACACCCCTGCGGCGGCAGGCGGTGGAGTGTCCTCCGGGTTGGGATGGACTTCCGCCTCCGCTGCGAGACCTGCGGCCGGGAGGTCATGCTCCCCCGCAAAAAGGCCGAAAAGTCACTGAAAAAGATTCTTCGTCCGGCGGAGCCCGGCGACCGGAGTGAATAAAGGAGGAACCCCCTATGCGTTATGAAGGCCAGATTTACCGTCCCCCCGGTGAGTGGCGCAGTTATCTGCTCCAGTGCACCGTGGGCTGCACCCACAATAAATGTACCTTCTGCGGCATGTACAAGGCCAAGAAGTTCCACATCCGCCCCATGAAGGAGATCATCGAGGACATTGCCATGGCCCGGGCCTATTACGGCGCGGAGAACGTGGACAAGGTCTTCCTGTGCGACGGTGATGCCATCGTCATGCGTCAGGAGCAGCTGCTGGAGATTTTGGAGGCCCTGTATGCGGCCTTCCCCAACCTGCGCCAGGTGACCACCTATGCGGGCACCCGCAGCACCATGACCAAGACCCAGGAGCAGCTGAACGAACTGCGCCGGGCCGGCCTCACCCGGGCCTACCTGGGGGTGGAGTCCGGCTGGGACGAGCTGCTGCTGAAGGTGAACAAGGGCGTGACTTCGGAGCAGATGATTCAGGCCACCGACATGATTAAGGCGGCCGGTATGGACCTGTGGCTCATGGTCATCCTGGGCCTGGCCGGGCCCGGGGAACCCTCCAAAAAGCACGTGGAGGAGACCATCCGGGTGCTGAACCGGATGCAGGCCCACCATGTCTCCTGCCTCTCCTATATGCCGGAGCCCAGTTCCCCCATGTACCAGGACGTGCGTAACGGCACCTTTACCATGATTTCCGCCCGGGAGTACCTGGAGGAGACCCGCGCCCTGGTAGAGGGCCTGAACTACGGCCCCTTCCACTTTACCAGCAACCACGCCTCCAACTACGTGCCCCTGAAGGGGACCCTGCCCGACGACCGGGAGAAGTTCCTGGACATGCTGGACGGCGCCCTGTCGGGTAAGCGCCGCATCCGCGGGGAGCACACCCGCGCCCTGTAAAGGAGGACCTGCCATGAAGAACCGCATCCGCATCCTGCAGGGGGACATCACCCGAGAGACCTGCGACGCCATCGTGAATGCCGCCAACACCAGCCTGCTGGGGGGCGGCGGGGTGGACGGTGCCATCCACCGGGCAGCGGGCCCCGACCTACTGGCCGAGTGCCGGACCCTGGGCGGCTGCGAGACCGGACGAGCAAAGGTCACCGGCGGCTACCGCCTGCCTGCCCGGTATGTAATCCACACCCCGGGACCCATCTGGCGGGGCGGTGACCGGCGGGAGCCGGAGCTGCTGGCCTCCTGCTACCGGTCCTGCCTGGAGCTGGCAAGGGAAAAAGGCTGCCGGACGGTCTGTTTCCCCTCTATCAGCACGGGGGTCTATCACTTCCCCCTGGACCTGGCGGCCCCCATCGCCCTGAAGACCATCGCCGATTTTCTGGCGGAGCATGACTGCCCGGAGACCGTGACCATGGTCTGCTTTGACGGGCGGACGAAAGCCGCCTACGAGGCTGCCCTGGCTGACCTGT
>JABUSR010000030.1 GCA_021442645.1 Ruminiclostridium sp. | reverse complement strand
TCTTCATGGTTGTCAAGTCCTTTTCGTCATATTCCTAACTTTACACACATAGTATAGCACACAACCCCCGGGTTTGTCACCATTTCAGGGCAGAAATCCGCCGATTTCCCCTGCTTTTTCTCGTTTTTTGAGAGGGGCAAAGAGACCAGGCCGGATAAAAATGGAAAATTTCCGTTTCAACAGGCCATCTCAGGCGGTGCTGTCATAGGCTTCCCGATCTCTCCCCCCGGCAAAATCGAAGATTTTGCCGCGCCCCCTCTGTCCGGTTTTAATTTATCACTTCATATCACTTTGAGCCCTTGACATTTCCCCCGGGTCGGGTATAGTAAGAGCAGGCGGTACCCCACCGGGTCTTCCCGGCAGCCCGCCCGACAAACTTATATCGCTCCGGCTTTTGTGGCACATACGCGACCCCGCCGCTTCCCCGGTGGGACACGTATTCTTGTTCGCTGAACAAGGGAACCAGGTGTGAATCCTGGACACGGCGGGTCTGTTCCCGCTGTGCTGTAAGCATGGAGTGCCGTCTTTTTCCGCGAAAGCGGGTCACTGGCTCAGGCTGGGAAGGCAAAGGCGGTGCGGTGAGGGCTCCCCCCCTCGGAACATGTCAGTCAGAAGACCTACAAAGGGCCTGTCCCCCCATAGCGGAGGCCAGGCTATGCCCTATCCTTTGTCATTGACAGAAGCGGATGCATCGGTGCATCCGCTTTTTTCATGAAGCCGGCCTGACCCTGTTCTCCGCCTTTGGGCGTGTTCATAGAGAATCAACTTGTAAGGAGGCTTTTTTATGAAAAAGCGTATGCTTTCCGCATTTCTGGCCCTGGTAACCGCCCTCTGCCTGCTGCCTATGGGTACCCTGGCCGCAGAAAGCTCCCCCACTGTGACCCTCTCCGTCGAGACCAAGATCCTGGACGGCGGCTATCTCGTGGCCCCTACCCAGGTGGAGTTGTACCCCGATGACACCGTCTACTCCGTCCTCTCCCGCTTTGCTGAGGAGAACGGCCTCACCCTGGAGGGCGCCGACACCGGGTATGTGACCCGCATCGGTGACCTGGCCGCATTTGATCGCGGCCAGCAGAGCGGCTGGATGGTAGCACTGAACGACGACCACACCACCTGGCCCCTGCCCGACCTGAAGGACGGTGACTCCATCCGCTTCTGCTATACCTATATTACCTATGGCTATGACCTGGACCTGATGGATCTGGTGGACAAACTGGCAGAGACCTGCGACCGGGCTGAAGTTTACCAGGAAGACGGTCCGGCCGTGGCCGACGCCCTGGCCCCCGCTCGGGAGAAACTGGATGTGGTCGCCGCCTTCGGCTCCAATCAGGCCTACCTGGACGACCTGACCGCCGACGGCCTGGCAGACGAGATCGCCGCCGTGGAAGCTCTGCTCAACGACCTGGAGGCCGCTCTGGCCGGTCCCCTTCCCTTTGCTGACATAGAGGGCCACTGGGCCCTGGACGCCGTCCGGCAGGTCTGGCTCCTCGGACTGATGACCGGTACCCGGGAAGACGCCTTCTCCCCCAATACTACCCTGAGCCGGGCCATGCTGGCCACCATCCTCTACCGTATGGAAGGCAGCCCCGCCACCTCCGCAGAGGCTTCCTTCCCTGATGTCACCGCCGGGAACTGGTACACTGACGCCGTCCTCTGGGCTGCGGAGTCCGGTATCGTGACCGGCTACGGTGACGGCAGATTTGGCCCCTCTGACAGCATCACCCGGGAACAGCTTGCCGCCATGCTCCTCCGCTACGCTGCATATAAGGAATACGCTGCAGACGCCCGGGGCGACCTGAGTCCCTACACCGACGCAGCTTCCGTGAGCACCTGGGCCCTGGATGCC
>JABUSR010000287.1 GCA_021442645.1 Ruminiclostridium sp. | reverse complement strand
TGCTCATGCTTTCCGGTCAAGGCATTATACATAGTCGTCTTCCCGGAATTCGGATTTCCTGCCAATGCAATTCTCATCTTATCACTCCTTGTTAGCTGTTCTTTATTTTGGTTAGGCTCACCTAACTGTCAGATCAAAAAATAAACGGCTTTCACCGCATATTTTTCAAGCAACACTGATCAGCTTGGCTATGTCATTGTCAATGTTATATCGACCGTCCTTCACAGCGACCACCATATTGTGCTTTTTTCTGGAGATGATAGTGATGGTTTCTCCCCGGTAGCAGCCCAGAGAAAACAGAAATGCTCTGAATTCTTCATCTGCAGTCGTGATATCACTTATCTTATAAGTTTCGTTTTCTTTTCCTTCATACAATGGCATAGTCCCCTCCCTAGTTAGGATTTCCTAACTAAAATTAGAATATTCTATCTTCCTCGTGTTGTCAATAGAAATCATTAAATTTCTTTATATTCCAAGTTTTCGGACTCACGCCGAACCTTGCCATGTTGGTGCAGTAGGTATGCCTGCAAACATGAGGTGTGATGCTGTGAAGCTGTACCCTGTAAATTATCTGCCCATTGACTCATGTACGATTTCGTACTATAATGCATTTCGAGTACGATTTCGTACAAAAGGAGGTGAACGATGAACACCAATAAATTTGAAAAACTCCAGCGTATAAACTGGTTGATTTCAGAGACGGATAGTTTGTACCATCAGGCATCTTTAAAGATTGGTCTTAATGATAGTGCATCCCGCATTTTGTATGCACTCTATACAAGTGGTGGCTCTTGCCTGCTAAGCGAAATTTGTAAGGACTCGGGAATCAGTAAGCAGACGGTCAATTCGGCGCTGCGCAAGTTGGAGGAGGAAGATGTTGTTAGACTTGAACAGCACCATGGAAAGGCAAAGATTGTTTTCTTGACTGAAAAAGGAGAAAAAAAGGCAAACAAAACTGTATCTAAGATTGTCGATGCAGAAATTGGTGCGTTTGAAAGCTGGTCAGAGGAAGAAATTGACACCTACATCGGTCTCACGAACAAATATGCAGAAACCTTCCGTGAACAGGTAAACAAACTCTAAAAGGAGGACAAAATGAGAATTCAGCTTTCAGACCATTTTACTTATAGGAAATTGGTAAGGTTTACAATACCCTCCATTGCCATGATGATTTTTACATCTATTTACAGCGTTGTTGACGGTTTTTTTGTATCCAACTTCGCCGGAAAGACACCCTTTGCGGCTGTGAATCTGATTATGCCGTTTCTGATGATCCTCTCTACCGTTGGACTTATGTTTGGCACAGGCGGAACGGCATTGGTCGCAAAGACCTTTGGAGAGGGGGATGAGGAAAGAGCAAATCAGTTGTTTTCCTTATTCACCTACACAGCGTTTGTTTTGGGTATTATTTTAGCAGTTGTCAGTTTCTTGTTTCTGCGTCCGAGTGCTGCGCTTCTTGGCGCAGAAGGAGCGCTTCTGGATGACTGTGTCACATACGGGCGGATCATTCTCTGTGCCCTTCCGTTTTTTGTATTGCAGCTTTTGTTCCAGTCCTTTTTTGTAGCAGCAGAAAAACCACAACTGGGATTTATTGTTATCGTCTGTGCCGGTGTTACCAATATGGTTCTGGACGCTGTATTGGTCATGCTGTTTCCGCAGGAATACAAGCTTGCAGGAGCCGCAATCGCTACTGCTGCAAGCCAAACGGTGGGCGGTATATTCCCGTTAGTTTATTTTTCCCGAAAAAACAACAGCACATTAAGACTTGGCAAAACCATGTTTGATGGCAAGGCCATTGGAAAAGCCTGTGTCAATGGTTCTTCTGAATTTATGAGCAATGTTTCTATGAGCATTGGTGGTATGCTTTACAATATGCAGC
>JABUSR010000288.1 GCA_021442645.1 Ruminiclostridium sp. | reverse complement strand
TCGGCGGAGGTCTTGTAGGTTTCCCATTTCTGTTTGCGCTCGCCGTTCTCGTTGGTGTACTGGTAGACCACGCAGAAGCGGTTCTTGCGCTGCACGATTGTTGCCACTTCTTATTCCTCCCTTCAGCAGCTGCGGAAATCCAGCCAGTCGTCAAATTCCTCTCTCTGGATCCGCCAGCTCCGGCCCACCTTCATGGCGGTGATGGTGCCGTCCTGGATCCACTTGTAGACGGTGGTACGGTGAATTCCGAAGAACTCCGTAACCTCCTCGATGGTGTAGAAGTTGGGATTCTTCGGCTCCCTGAGCTTCTCCTCCGGCTCTGCGTCCTTTTCCTTCGCCTTGTCCAGCTCCCGGCGCTCCGCATCGCTTAGGATGTGGTGCTTCGTCTGGGAGCCCAGCCATTCCATGAAGCTCTCCTTGGTGACCCGACGCCGGTCGGCCACCGTCACAAACCGGAATACACCTTCGTTCTTGGGATGATAGAGAATGCTGTATACGGAGCTGCGGGAAATGCCCAGCAGCCGTGCCATTTCCGGCATGCTGATGGTATCGCCCTCAATATCCGCATCTCTCTCCCGATCCTCCTTAGTCCGGTAACGAGTCTGGGAAGCATACCAGTTGTCAAAGACTTCTCTGGTCACCCGGAACTGATTGTTCCCGTACAGGAAATATTCCAGGTGATACCGCCTGATGATCTCGATGGCCGTTGCGGGGTGAATATCCAGAAGCTCCGCAATGTCATCCGTGGACAGGGACTGCGCCTTCAGCTTCTCGCCGGGCGGCGGACCGTCCACCTTCTTGTGCTTGGTCTGCATAGAATACCATTCCTCAAAGCTCTCCAGGTCGATACGCATCTTCCCGTTCACAAGGATGGTTTTGAAGCGGTTTCTATGTACCAGCCAGTAGGATTCTGTCTTTCCCAGCCCCAGCAGACGGCGCATTTCCGGAACCGACATGGTGGTTCGCTCCGGGGCGTCCTCCTTGACGTTGTAAGGACTTTCCTCGTTGATGAAGTCGATGCTGTCATCATGTTCCTTCTGCAATCCTGCTGCACCTCCTTTGCTTTTTACTGTCATCTCTGACAGTGGGGATGGTATCACGCCTGCTAAGAAAAGCCCACGGTGCCGATTTGCCAAACTTAGCAGAATCGGCACCCTTGACAAGCTTTCAGAGCCGTGCTTCCAGCCAGGCGTCAAAGCTGCTCTTGGAGATCCGGTAGCAGCCGCCCACCTTGAAGGTGTTGAATTCCTTGCGCCTCAGGAGGCTGTAAACAGCCTGCCGACCGCAGGAGAGGATGATCTGCAGATCCTCCACGGTGTAGCAGCGCCTGTCCGGTGCTGCCGTGGAATCGCCGTCCTCAAACTCGAAGGTTTCGATGCATACAGGAATGCTGCTGTTCTCGGTCTTGTCTTTGGGATTGTCTTTCATAGAATCATTTCCTTTCTGTCTCACAGCTTTTGCCGCTGCGGTATTGGTCTTTTCGAGTGTGCTTTTCCGGCAGATAATAGCCAAGCTGAACCTTCACGGCCTCATCGATCCCGCGCATCTGCTGGGTCGATACCCGGCCAAGATAGCGGATGATGCAGGACTTGTCGAAGGTTCCCAGCTGTTCTGCCAGAACCATGGAGGGGCGCTGAAGCCCCGGTGCGTGGCGCAGCAGATAATGTGTCGGCTGCGACCTCTTCTTTTCAGTTTTGGATGTAAGCGGTGCCAGCGTAACGGTCGGCGCATAGCGATTGCCGACGTCATTCTGCAGCACAACGATTGGTCTTACTCCGCCCTGGCGGCAGTCCTCCGGTGTTCCCAGATCGGCCAGATAAATGTCACCTCGGCGGAAGACCCATTTTTCATTCAACATGCGGTCGTCCTCCAGTCCATAAA
>JABUSR010000095.1 GCA_021442645.1 Ruminiclostridium sp. | reverse complement strand
GTACCGACCCTTTGGAATGTTGGATTTGGTTTGCTGGAATCAGATATTGAAGAAAGCCTGAATCTGGGTGTAGAGGACAATCAACATGATAACGGGGATAACAATCCGGAAGGCAATCTTGAAGTACCCTGCGAACTTGAAGGGACGGCCGCCCTCCTCGCACTCCTCCTTGACCAGGTTGGGCAGTTTCCAGCCCAGCAGCAGGCTCATAAGCAGAGCGCCAAGGGGCATCAAAACGCCCTCAGTGAGCATGTCATAGAAGTCCAGCCAGCAGTCATTCCACATAGCGTACCCGGGGCCGCCGATTTCCAGGCCAAGCAGCTCGAAAGGAGCCTTCAGCAGGGCGCCGCCGGAACCCAGTGCGTCCAGAGCAGCGGGCAGGCCCACGACGAAGAGGCAGACGGCCAGGATCAGGGAAATCTTCTTGCGGTTGGGATTCTTGCCCTTTTCGATCTGACGGTCCACAATAGAGGAGGCACAGACCTCCAGCAGGGCGATGGCGGAGGTGATGGCGGCGATGAACACCAGGAAGTAGAACAGGAAGCCCATCACATTGCCGATGAGGCCGCCCATGCCGTCCAGGAACACGTTCTGCATGGAGGCGAAGAGGAGGCCGGGGCCTGCGCCGAAGTCCACGCCGAAAGCGGCACAGGCGGGCATAATCATCATGCCGGCCAGAACGGCGAACAGGGTATCGGAGAAGGGGACGATGAGAGCATTCTTCTGGATGTCTCTATCCTTGGTCAGGTAGGAACCGAAGGTGATGTTGATGCCCATGGCCAGGGACAGGGAGAAGAACATCTGGCCGGCGGCGACCTTCAGCACGCCGAAGAAGCTTTCGGGGTCAGAGAAGAGGGACAGGTCAGGCTTGAACATGAACTTGTAGCCCTCGACAGCACCGTCCTGGGTGGCGACGAAGATGATGATGACGATCAGGATGACACCCAGGGCAGGCATGACGGTCTTGCTGAACTTTTCAATACCGCCCTGGACACCGCCCATGACGATGACCATGGTGATGATAAGAGCCAGGGCCAGAAAGATGACCATGCTACTGGAGTCATACAGCAGATAGCCGAAGAAGCCGGAACCCTGACCGGAGAAGCCATCGATGCCCACAATCTGGACCAGGAAGCCCAGGCAGTACCGCAGGGTCATACCGGCCAGAACGGCGTAGAAGCTCAGGATTACGAAGGGGACAAAGTTAGCCATCCAGCCGATGGGTCTGTACTTCTTGGACAGTTTGGCGTAGGCACCGGCACCGGTGCCGGTCTTACGGCCCAGGGCAAACTCGGCGGTCATCAAGGGGATACCGACCAGTAGCACCAGAACCAGGTAGATCACCAGGAAGGCAAAGCCGCCGGAGGAACCCATCTTGTAGGGGAAGCCCCACAGATTGCCCAGACCGATGGCTGAGCCGATGGAGGCCATGAGGAAGCCGAAGGAACTGCTCCACTGGCCACGGTTGTTTTCTTGCATGTTTCTTTCTCTCTCCTTTTTTGTTTGGTACGAGCCCCGCCCCATGACACCATCCACGCATGGCGGAGCCGAAAGAACTATGGTGTCCTTGCCCGAAAGACAAAGACATCTTTCCATACGCTGTTACTTTACACGAAAACCGGGAAGATTGCAAGGTGTTGTTATCAACATTTCTAACGGGCTGGAAAAGTTTTCCTCATTCTTTGTGAAAAAGAGAGAAAGTCAAGGAATAGAAGGCTTTTTTGAAAGGAATCGACCGAAATGGCAGGGCAACAGAAAAAATTGGTTGACAAAAAATAGTTAATATTGCATAATCACTTAAAATTTTTATTTGAGTTTTATATATAAGAGAGGAAGTATAAATGAAGGAAATTTCAAAGCTTCTTGAATCAAGAAGCACAGT
>JABUSR010000165.1 GCA_021442645.1 Ruminiclostridium sp. | reverse complement strand
ACCCACCCCCGGAACTACCGGGAGAAATATAAAGAGCTAAACCCGGAAAAGTACCGGGATGACGTGGAAAAGATCATCAAGAGCGGCAAAACCCCCGCTGGGATGCACATTTCCATCTGCGTCAATGAGATCTTGGAGTTTTTGGATATTCAGCCGGGACAAATCGGCTTGGACGCCACCCTTGGGTACGGCGGCCACACCCGCCGGATGCTGGAGAAGCTCCAGGGGCAGGGCCACATGTACGCCACCGATGTGGACCCTATCGAGTCGGAAAAGACCCGGGCCCGCCTGGAAGCCCTGGGCTATGGGCCGGAGATTCTCACCATCCGCCGGATGAACTTTGCCGACCTGGATCAGGTTGCCCCCGGCGTGCAGTTCGATTTTGTTCTGGCCGACCTGGGCGTCTCCTCCATGCAAATCGACAACCCCGAGCGGGGCTTCACCTTCAAGCACGACGGACCCCTGGACCTCCGCCTTGATCCCACCGCCGGGGTCACCGCCGCAGAGCGGCTCCGAGAACTGGACCGGGAGGAACTGGCCGCCATGCTGGTGGAGAACGCTGACGAGCCCTACGCCGACCAGATTGCCAAGACAATCACGCGCATCTTCAAAAAGGGCGGCCGCATCGAGACCACCCGAGAGTTGGCGGACGCCGTAGAGCAGGCCCTCTCCTTCCTCCCCCAGAAGGATCAGAAGGAGGCCCTAAAAAAGTCCTGCCAGCGGACCTTCCAGGCCCTTCGGATTGACGTCAACAGTGAGTTCGAGGTCCTCTACGCCTTCCTGGAAAAGCTGCCTACCGTCCTGAAGCCGGGCGGAAAGGTCGCCGTGCTCACCTTCCACTCCGGAGAGGACCGGATGGTGAAGAAATCCTTCAAGCAGCTGGAACGGGAGGGCATCTACAGTGACACCGCCAAGGAGGTCATCCGCCCCTCGGCCGAGGAGTGCTTCCAAAACCCCCGGGCCCGCTCCACCAAAATGCGCTGGGCGATTAAGGGATAAAATTGAATCCTTTTACCCAACAGGGCGCTTTACCTTTGTCGTAAAGCGCCCCGTTTGATTAGCGCTATGTTCTATTTTTCAGTTTCAATATGGCTTTTGCGCAAAATGTAAGAGACCCACCTTTTATGGTAAGCCCCTTGAATTTTGACTATTTATAGAATTATTCGCAACAGAGCGTCTACGACAGGCCTGCCTCTCTGATAGGTTGAAATAACAGAACTAATAAATGATACTGTATCCGGAACACCTTCCAGAAACCTTGCCTTGAGATTTTTCTTCTCAATTTCCGATTGCTTTTTGGTTTCAGATTTTAAAGCCTTGTTTAATTCCTCTATGATTTTCTTTTCATCAGTCTCTGCATTAGCCGCAAGTAAAAGGAAACTCTCTATCGGCAGGATTAGTTGCTTAGCATTAAGCGATTGTCCAACCATTCCAAAATCTTCCTCAATTCTGTTCTTCAAAAGGCTTCGAACAGAAGGATCTTCGAATGTTACTGTTATTTGCCCTGTCATTCTATCATAATAACCATGAGAAACACTCTTCGTCAGCTCTTCTACCCAGTTTAATTCGCGTGGATATAACAGTTGAGACTTTACCCTAAGATTTCTTACCTTGCTCTCTGTAATACCAAGAGAAATACTGATGTCATAATCTCTAGCCGGTTTCTTGAGCGAATCAAGATATGCAGTAAACATCAGCACCTCATAGTCAGATTTTGTAAAAGAACCAAATTTCCGAGAAAACAACTCTGCCTCTTGAATTCTATTTGCCAAATTATTTTGCAGTTCTGTTCTATCTACCAAATCACAGTTTACCATTCTCTATCCTCGTACGGTGTACTTTCAACTCCTTGATCCTGAAGGTTCTTTACCATTCTATCGAG
>JABUSR010000157.1 GCA_021442645.1 Ruminiclostridium sp. | reverse complement strand
AAGGCCGACCTCCAGAGAGAGACAGAACAGGTGGCCCGCACCATTGAGCAGACCATGGAAGAGGGACCCGGGGAGTACCGGTTCCCCTCACTTGAACTTCTCACACCGCCCAGCGGGTCCGCTCAGCGAGCCGCCCATGAGGAACTGGAGGGGACACTCAGCCGACTGGGCAGTGTTCTCACATCCTTTGGCATCGACGGTCATGTGACCGGTGCAGTCCAGGGGCCTTCCGTCACCCGGTACGAGGTGGCACTGGAGCAGGGGGTCCGGCTGAACAAGCTGACGAACCTCTCCGACGACGTGGCTCTGGCCCTGGGCGTGTCCAATGTCCGTATTGCTCCGGTGCCCGGTAAGATTTCTGTGGTGGGTGTGGAAGTGCCCAACAAGGTGGTCACCCCCGTTCCTATTCGGGAGGTTCTGAGCTCCGATACCTTCAGCCGCCACAAATCCAGTGCGGCATTCTCCGTCGGTAAGGACATCGGCGGAAACTATATCGTGGGGGACTGTGCCAAGCTGCCCCACATGCTCATCGCCGGTACCACTGGCTCCGGTAAATCGGTGTGTATCAACTCCCTCATCGTGAGTATGCTCTATAAGTCTACCCCAGAGGAGCTGCGGCTCATCATGGTGGACCCCAAAATGGTAGAGTTGGGTGGCTACAACGGCATTCCCCACCTTCTCATCCCCGTTGTCACCGACCCCAAAAAGGCCGCCGGTGCCCTCCAGTGGGCGGTGACGGAAATGATGAAGCGCTATCGTCTCTTTGCCGAGGCAGGTGTGCGAGAGCTCACCTCCTACAACCAGTGGGCCCAGAAGCAGGAGCACGCAGAGCCCCTGCCTAAGGTGGTCATTGTCATCGACGAGCTGGCGGACCTGATGCTGGTGGCCGCCAAAGAGGTGGAAGAATCTATCTGCCGTGTGGCCCAGATGGGCCGCGCTTCCGGGATGCACCTGGTCATCGCTACCCAGCGCCCCTCGGCCGATGTGATTACCGGCCTGATGAAGGCCAACATCCCATCCCGTGTGGCCTTTGCCGTGGCCTCCTCTCTGGAGTCCCGGATCATTCTGGATACCACCGGCGCGGAAAAGCTGGTGGGCAAGGGCGATATGCTCTGGTTCCCCCTGGGCTCTGCCAAGCCCCTCCGTGTCCAGGGCTGCTTCATTTCCGATGAGGAAGTGGCGGCTGTGGTGGACAGCGTGAAGCAGAACAGTACAGCCGAGTACGACAGCTCGGTCATGGAACAGATCGAGCAGCATGTCTCCGAGTCCGAGAAGAAGGGCAAGGGCACCTCCGGCGGGTATCCCGGCGGAGAGGGCGGCGAGGAGGAGCAGGACGAGCTCTTCCCGGCAGCCGTGGATGTGATTCTGGAGCTGGGCCAGGCTTCGGTCTCCATGCTCCAGCGGCGTTTGAAGCTGGGGTATGCCCGTGCCGCCCGCCTGGTGGACCAGATGGAGCAGCATGGCATCGTAGGCCCCTTTGAGGGGTCCAAGCCCCGCCAGCTGCTCATCACCAAAGAGCAGTGGCAGCAGATGCAGAACGGCGGCGGGCAGGAGAGCTTCGCCGACGATTCCTCCGGGGTGGAGGAGGAGATTATTACCTTTGATACCATCCCCGCGGAGTATGACCTGGGATAAGAATAAGAGGCTGCTGCAGCCGAAAAGATTTGAGCGGTCAAAAAGCAGAAATATGGAATAGAGCCCCCTGCCGGCCGTCAACGGACGGCGTTGGAGGAATGCGGAAAGCCCGCTTGACTTCTATCAATCAGAAGTCAGGCAGGCTTTTTGTATTTTTCCATAAATTAGAAAATCATACTGAAATCCGATTAAAATAAGACAAGAATTGGCTTGTTTTAATCGCCTCCGCAGAGGCGTCGATTTCGTATGAGACG
>JABUSR010000035.1 GCA_021442645.1 Ruminiclostridium sp. | reverse complement strand
CCCCTACACCTATCAGTGGTATCTAGTCACCTCGGATAACGACGTGGGGAAGATTAGAAACGGCGGCAATGAATACCAATACACCGTAACCGGTGTATGGTACATGATGGACGGGTGGCAGTACTACTGTGTCATTACAGACAGTGCAGGCACCACGGTCACCTCCAACCGCGCCACCCTGACGGTCAAGGCCCCTCCCCTGTACGTCTACAGCAATCCTCCGAGCGTGACCTGCCGTGTCGGGGACACCGTGTACTTCAACGCTGTGGTCGAAAGCGGCAAGGGGCCCTACACCTACCAGTGGCAGTACAAATCCAGCGGCGGGGCGTGGGCTGACATCACCGGCCAGCAGGACGACTACATAACCATCGTGGTCAATAATGTCGACTTTACCCGGGAGTACCGCTGTGTGGTCACGGATGGCGTCGGAAACACCGCCACCACCGACCCCATGCGCATCTACAAGAAATAATCCCCCTGGCCCCCGGCAGCCTGCGGATGCAGCCTCTGTTTTCCGCACCAAAAGCGATACCCGCACAAGACCAGCGGCGAGCCAAAGACCCCTTTGGCTCGCCGCTTTCTCTTCTCTTCCCTCTTCCGTGGGCTGTCTCCTTGCATTTCCCCCGGGCAGAGGGTATACTGGGGCCATCAGACAGCAGGAGGTGCCCTATGCGAAATATTGTCGCCTACGCCGAAGAGGATCTTGACACCGTTGAAACACGGCTCCCCGGGGCTGTGGACAGCCTGGTCCTCTCCTGGCTCTCCTATCTGCACTACCCCCCGGACCTCCCCTCCCTCCGCACCTGGGCGGGGGAACGGCTGGCCGACCTGTTTAAGGCAGAGCTCTTCCCCCGGCTGTTCCGGGGAATCTGGGACCCGGAAAACAGCCGGCGCCTTTTCACCGCCCTGGCGGCTAACCCCCGCTTTCGGGACGCCCGCCTCCTGGGCTTTACCGAGCAGAAGGACACCGAACTGGAGAAGCAGTTTGCCGCCATCACCGTTCGCTTGGCCCACGACCTGCACTACATCGCCTTTCGCGGGACGGATTCCTCCCTGGTGGGCTGGAAAGAGGACTTCAACATGGCCTTCCGGCACCCTGTCCCCTCCCAGGAGGAGGCCGCCCGCTACCTGACCCGGGCCGCAGACCACTGTCCCGGCCGTCTCCTGGTCGGCGGGCACTCCAAAGGGGGGAACCTGGCCGTCTACGCTGCGGCCGCTGCCGCCCCGGAGATTCAGGCCCGTATCGACGCTGTTTTCTCCCACGATGGCCCCGGCTTCCCGGATGCCTTCCTCCAATCGGAGGGTTTCCGGACCATCCGGTCAAAGATTCGGAAGACCATCCCCCAGTCCTCTGTGGTGGGGCTCCTCCTGAGCCAGCAGGAGAACTATCTGGTGGTGCGGAGCAGCCGCCTCAGCCTCCTCCAGCACGACCCCTTTTCCTGGGTCATCGAGGGGGCGGACTTCAGCTATGACAAGCTGGACCCCCTGGCCAGATACTGGGACCACACCCTGGACCAGTGGCTCCTCCGTCTCTCCGACGGGGAGCGGGAGCGCTTCGTGGAGGCCCTCTATGGCGTCCTGAGTTCCCTGGAAATCACGGACTTTACTGAGTTCCGCACCGGCTGGCAGAAGAACCTGCCCGCTCTCATGCGGGCCGCCGCCAACCTGGACCCGGATACCCGGGCATTCCTCTTCCAGGTCGTCCGGGAACTCATCTCCGCCAGCCTGCAAACCTTCCCGGAGATGTGGCACAAAGGCCACCCTGATTTGTAAGGTGAACAGCCCATTTTACCACCCCACCCCAACCGCCCTCCTTGCAGAGTTTGCTGCCTCAGTCCGCTCCTTTATCGCATCAGTTCCGCATCAACTTTGGCCGCCTCCCTCTGACGAGGGAGGTGAAAAATCG
>JABUSR010000125.1 GCA_021442645.1 Ruminiclostridium sp. | reverse complement strand
GTTGTTGGGGAAAAACTCCTTGAACTCGGCGCAGAGTTGGGCGGCCAGTGTTTTGTTGTGGGCCAGCACCAGGGTGGGCCGCTGGACGCGTTCGATGACCTTGGCCATGGTGAAGGTCTTGCCTGAACCCGTAACACCCAGCAACGTCTGCTCATCCAGCCCGAGCTCCACACCGCAGGCCAGGGTGTCAATGGCCTGGGGCTGGTCGCCGGAGGGGAGATAATCGCTGATGACTTCAAATTTCGGCATGGAGGCCTCCTTATCTGGATTCGATGGGGAGCGGGAGATGTCAGTCGGTTCGGGAGGGCATCAGTAGGCGGCCTCCAGATACCCGCTGTCCCGCATGGAGACCATATCGTCGTCGGTCATGATTATGTGGTCGTAGAGATAGATGTCAATCCCCCGGAGGGACTGCAGGAGGGTGCGGGTGGAGGAGATGTCCGCAGAGGAGGGGGTACAGACCCCGCTGGTGTGGTTGTGGGCCAGCACCACGGCGGAGGCGTTATAGGACAGAGCCGCAGCGGCAATCTGCCGGGGATCGATCTCCGTGCTGTTGGGGCCCCCTTCCCGGAGCTTCCGCACCCCTAAGAGCTTCAGCTTAGCGTCGAAGCAGGCCAGGTAGGTCATCTCATTTCGTGCCCCGAAAAAACAGGGAAAGAAGAGGTCGCGCAGGTCGGCACTGCTGCGGACAATGACATCCTCGCGGGTGCGGGAGGAGAGATATCTGGACGCCATCGCCGGGATGAGTTTCAGAAGGATGGCGGTGTTCTGCCCCACGCCGGGCACTGCCATGAGGTCACTGACATCGGCATCCATGACACCGGACAGGGAGCCGAAGGTGTCCAGCAGGGTGTGGGCAGTGGGGTTCACGTCCCCCTGCATACGGGTATAAAACAGAAGGAGCTCCAGGGCGCGGGGGTCAGAAAAAGACGTCAGCCCGCCCTGCAGAAATTCCGCTTTCATGCGGTCACGGTGACCATCGTGGATGCCCATACCTCTACTCCTTTGCTGTTGTATAGTATCTTATTATCATACCGTGTTTTTGTCTCTTTCACAAGAGTTAGTTGGGATCTGAGGGAACAAATTCGGGAGAAAGCCGCTGACAAGGTGTCCTTTTTGTGGTACAATGGTCCGGAAACAAAATGATACCGGCGTGCTGCCGTTTGGATTGGGAGGAAACACCGCCATGCGCATGAGAAGAAAGAAGAACCTGGGCCCCCGGATGGAAGCCTGTGGGGCCTGGCAGATCAAGGAACCGGGAGAACTGCGAGGGAACTGGCGGTCCCTGATGCCTGAGGCAAGAGAACTTCGCCTGGAACTGGGCTGCGGCAAGGGCCGTTTTACCTGCCAGACAGCGGCCGCCCACCCTGACATCCTGTTCGTGGCGGTGGAACGAGTGCCCGACGCCATGGTTATGGCCATGGAAAAGGCCCGGAACATGGGCCTTACCAATGTGTTCTATGTGGACGCCGATGCGGCTCTCCTGCCGGAGTTTTTCGCAGAGGGCGAGGTGGATCTCATCTACATCAACTTCTGCGATCCCTGGCCGCCCAAGCGCCATGCCAAACGCCGCCTGACCCACCGGAACTTCCTGAAGCTCTACCGCCAGGTGCTGAAGGAGAAGGGCGAGATCCACTTCAAGACAGACAATGCGCCCCTCTTTGCGTTTTCTGTCCTGGAGTTCCCTGAAGCGGGCTACGACCTGGAGGAGGTCACCTGGGACCTTCACGCCAACGGCATCTGCGGGATCATGACCGACTACGAGGAGAAATTCCACAACCTGGGCACAAAAATCAACCGCTGCGTGGGAATCAAGGGCGAACTGCCACCCCAGGAAGAAACGCCTGATACTCAAAGCTGATTAAAAATAGATATTTTTAATCAGCGCTTTTGGAGCATCTAAGAGCCGCGCAAAGGGCGGTTGATGCTTCAAAAGGCG
>JABUSR010000248.1 GCA_021442645.1 Ruminiclostridium sp. | reverse complement strand
GGAGGCAAGGATATTCTCCAGATATTTTACGGAGATTTCCTGGCGCCGGGCGATGTCCTTCAGGGGAATGTAGCCCCCGGTATTGTGGTCGGCCAAGTCCAGCATGACGCGCAAGGCATAGCGGCCCTTGGTAGAGATAATCATTGGGGTGGTCCTTTCTTCAGAGTCGTTTTCCGGGTGCCCCCATCGACGGGGCCGGACGATTGGTTAGAAGCCAATCTTATAATATTCAATTTGATTATACACCAAGGGCAAGAAAATGTGAATGGGAATCTATAAAAATTTTGGATATTTTCTGACTTTTTGTCATTTTTTGCGCATTTATCCCAGTAAAATGGTTGGTTTTGGAGAGAAAAACCCATTTATTTTATGAGAATACGTTCGGGGGACCGGCACCCCGGAAGACCGTCAATCAGGGGGAGATTGAAGTGGGCGCATATTTGGCCTTTAAGTGAAAGAACCCATGCAATACTTGGTTTTATACTGGAACATCCGGGGAACAAAAGCAACAAAAAGGCGAAACAAATGAAAAAAAGCAGGATTTCGTGCAAAAACAAACTGCTTTGCCTTGACAGGTTTTTGCTTGGATGATACAATACACTTGGAGAATTAAGGGAAGGTCGGATGAAGTGGAAGGGATTCTCTCCCGTTTTGGGAAAGGCCGACGAAGCCATCCCCCGGGCGCCAACTGCAGGGGAACTTTCAGGTAAAAATCACTTCCGTGGACGAGATGCTGGAGCCTGCCGATGCGGGTGGTCACCGCAGCGGGAAGGTGTTCAGTGCAAGGCACAATAGGATATGCGGGCAATGACAGAGGCCGGCATCTCCATTTTCTTTCATTGGTTTTCCGGAATCCATTTTTCTTTTCTTTTTTTGATCCCTCCCCGTCTTTGGGGAACACTCTCTTTTTCTGTAAAAGAGGCAGCTGCAGCGCAGCTGCCTTTTTTACGCCCTTTTTTAGGGAGCAACAGAGGTTGCGCCTCCGGCCCTGGCTGTGCTACACTGTGGGCAGACTGGAAAGAAGGAGGCTGCACCATGCCCTTTGCCGACTTGCACTGCGATACCCTGGCCCGAATCCGCAAGAGTCGCCAACAGGGGGAGACCCTGACCCTGCGGGAGGCCGAGTCCCTGCATATAAACCTGCGGAAGCTGAAGAAGAGCGGGTACTATTTGCAAAACTTTGCCCTCTACGTGGACCTGAAGGAGGAGGCCGACCCCTGGGCGGCTGTTCTGGAGCTTGCCGACCTCTATCGGGCGGAGACCGGGGCCAACGGGGACCTGCTCCTGCCCTGTCGTACCTTTGCCGACCTGGAGGCCGCCCGGTCTGCCGGAAAGCTGGCCGCTGTCCTCACGGTGGAGGAGGGGGGCGTCTGCCGGGGAGAGTTGGAGAAGCTCCGCACATTATATGAACAGGGGGCGAGGATGCTTACTCTAACCTGGAACTACGAGAACGAACTGGGCTTTCCCAACGGCAGGGAAGGGGGCCTGAAGGACCGGGGCTTCGCCTTCCTGGAGGAGATGGAGGCCCTAGGCATGATTCCTGACGTATCCCACCTGAGTGACCGGGGCTTTTGGGATGTGTGCGAGGCGGCGAAGCGCCCCTTTGCTGCCAGCCACTCCAGTTGTCGGGCCCTGTGTCCCCACCGGCGTAACCTCACCGACGAGATGCTCCGGGCCTTGGCGGATCGGGGCGGCATTGCCGGGGTAAACTTCTACGCCGATTTTCTGGGAGAGGGCGAGGTCGGATCTACGGCAGACCTGGTCCGGCACATCCGCCACATGGTCCGGGTGGGGGGCTTGGAGGTGGCGGCTCTTGGGTCTGACTTCGATGGCATCCCTCTGCCCCCGGAACTGGGAGACGCCGCCGGGATGGAGGGGCTCGTCAGGGCCCTGGAGACCGGGGGCTTCACGCCTCGGGAGATCGACCGAATCTGCTGGCAGAA
>JABUSR010000267.1 GCA_021442645.1 Ruminiclostridium sp. | reverse complement strand
ACCCGGATGGTCTTCCCCTCCTCGATGAGGGCACCGTACTTCATCAGTACTTTTTCCAAGACCTGGCCGGCAGGCACCACCCGGATCTTTTTCCCCATAATCTGCGCCATGTCGTCCAGTTGGATCTTTAAGGGGAGCCCCAGGGCGGCGAACTGCTCTGCGGCAGGTCTGTCCGGATCCATCCCCCGGAGCTGCCGCTTGCAGACCTCCTCCAGCAGGGTGGCCTTGCGGAAGGCATCGTCCCGGTCGGTCCCGCAGATTACTGCGCCGTGGTGGGCCATGAGGACCACCCGAGAGCCCTCCAGATAGTGTTTCAACACGTTCCGCGCCAGGGCCTTTGTGCCGGGCAGGGCATAGCCGGCCGTGGTGACCGTGCCCAGGATCTCCCGCTCCTCCGGCGTAAGCTTATCGTTGTCAAAACCGCCCAGGCCCAGGGCCGTGGCATAATTCTGATGGGTATGGATTACGAAGTTCACACCCGGGAGGGCCTCATAGGCCGCGGCGTGGATGCCCCGCTCGCCGGAGGGCTTCCGTCGGCCCTTCCAGCTTCCGTCGGCGAGACTGACCACGGCAATGTCCTCCGGCTCGGTCAGGCGATAGTCTAACCCGCTGGGGGTAATTGCATAGGTCTCCTGATTAATCCTTGCACTGACATTGCCCCAGGTCCTGGCCACCAGGCCTTGGTCCAGAAGCATCCTCCCGGTCTCCGCGACCAGTTCTTTCAGTTCTGCTGCTTCCTCCATGCACTTCTCCCCCCTTAATTTACTTCGTTCAAAGCCTTGAAGTGTGCCGCATTGGAGCGGTAAAGTTTCTTAAAAACCTTGTAGTTTCTGTCATACACTGCCTTGTTGACCGGATTGGGCAGATACCTGTCATTGGCCCGAACCAGTTCTCCGGCCACGTCCAGGCTCTCGAAAACACCGAGGCCTACAGCCACCAGCAGGGCGGCTCCCACTGCGCCCACGTCCTGGGGGCCGGATACGGTCTCAATGACACGCCCCGTCATATCCGCCAGCATCTGGCAGGTCACCGGGGATAGGGCCCCGCCCCCCACGCACCGAATGGTGGCCGAGGTCTTCACCTTGGCCGTCTCGCACTCCAGCATCCACCGCATATGGTAACAGACGCCCTCCAGCACTGCCCGAATCATCTGGGCCTTATCGGTGCGGAGGCCCAGATTGAAGAACATCCCTGCAGCACTGGAATCCTCAAAGGGACAGCGGTTCCCGTGGAGCCACGGGGTAAAAATCACGCCGTTTGCACCGGGGGGCACGCCCTCTGCCACATGGGAGAGATAGGTATACAGGCTGTCGTACTTTTTATTATAACCCTCTGCCACATGGCTTTTTTCCCGATAGATATCGATATCGTCCAAAGCCAGGTGGTCCCGCGCCCATTCCAGGCACTTTCCTGCGGTCTCCATTTCGGCAAAGTAGTGGTACCGCCCTTTGGCGGCGCCCACCACCCCGGTGATCATAGCGCCCAGGTCCACGGCCTGTTTATCCATCAGCGTGGATACCCAGCCGGACGTCCCGGAGTAGATGTGGGTCTGCCCCGGTTTGGTACAGCCTGCCCCCACGCCGATGAGGGGGACATCGCCGCCGCCGCCAAAGACCGGCGTGCCGGGAACCAGGCCAAGCTCCTCCGCCGCCTTCTGGGTCAGTCCCCCGACCTGCTCTGCGCAGCCGATAATCTTCGGCAGGTGGGCCGGGTTCACCGAATACATCTTCAAAAGGGAGGCATTCCAGCCCTCCTTACCCGGCCGGGTATCATAGAGGAAGGTCCCAAAGGCTGAATCCTCCGTCATAACGAGCTCACCAGTACACCGGGCGATGAGATAGTCCTTCACGTCCAGCCACTTGTGGACCCGGGCGAAGATTTCCGGCTCGTTGTTTTCCACCCATTTGTACTTCCACACGGGGTCTTTTACGCTACAGGATGCCGCCTTGTTGACCCGGA
>JABUSR010000264.1 GCA_021442645.1 Ruminiclostridium sp. | reverse complement strand
CCCTGACCGATGCCGCCATCCTTGTGCCCAACGGCACCGGCATTGACGCCGATGACGACCTGAATATTGTCCTGGAGGGCAGCAGCACCGTCATCGGCGTCGGAAGAAATGATGCCTTTGGCGTGTACACCGACGGAGACCTTGCCATCCGGTGCGGCACGAACGCCGGCAATCTGACCGTCACCGGCTATGCGAAGAGCATCTACGCCGCTGGAAGCAGTCTCACAATCCGGGACAAAGGGACGGCAGTGACTGCTACCGGCCATTGGGACGGGATCGGGGCAGACAATGTTGTGACCATCAGCGGCGGCGCAGTTGTGACGGCCACCGGCGAGGAGTCAACGGGAATCTACGCCGGCAACGGTCTCGTCATCCGGGGCGAAGGCACGGAGGTGACCGCTTCCGGCGATTGGCGTGGAATGCATATACAAAACGGGGATATGACCGTCAGCGGCGGTGCCGTTGTGACGGTTACCGGTGAGAGTGATCACGGGATTGACGTCTCCGGAGATACCACCATCCGGGATAAAGGTACGGCGGTGACCGCTTCCGGCAAGGAGAGCGGTATTAATACATACGGTGATGTGACCATCAGCGGCGGCGCCGTTGTGACGGCCACCGGCGAGCAGCGGCACGGCATCGGCGCATACCCATCCGGCGGCAGTGTCGCCATCCGGGACAAAGGCACGGTGGTAACTGCCTCCGGTCCCTGGGACGGGATTGGTGCAAACAAAGATGTGACCATCAGCGGCGGTGCAGTTGTGGAGGCCACCGGTGATGATTTCGCCATCTACGGCGGCTACGAAGGTATCACCATCCGGGACAAAGGGACGGCGGTAACTGCCTCCGGTCATAGGGACGGAATCGGGGCAGACAATATTGTGACCATCAGCGGCGGTGCAGTTGTGACGGCCACCGGTGAGCAGAGGTACGGCGTCTACGCTCTCAACGGTCTTATCGTCCGGGGCGAGGGCACGGAGGTGACCGCCATCGGCGGTGCCCAGGGCCAGGCCGTCGACGGCGTCCTGAAGACCGCCCTGTCCGTCCGGGAGGGCGCCGATGCCGCCACCGCCCGGCCCAGCACCGTGGACTACAGCCGGGGCGACTACACCTCGTCCAGGTACGTCTTTATCAAGGGGGAACCCACGGTCATTACCGTTTCGTTCAACGCCAACGGCGGTCAGTGCAGCTTTAACATAGCTGTCGTCGGGGAGGACGGCACCCTGGCCGAACTGCCCGACGCAGCACGGGTCCACCATACCTTCGACGGCTGGTACACCGCAAAGACCGGCGGCACCCGGGTGACCACCGACACCGTCTTCACCAAGAGCACCACCCTCTATGCTCACTGGACGGCCATCGTTCCCGGGGAGCCTCTTGTTCCTGTGGACCCTGTGGACCCCGTAGATCCCATCGATCCCTGTGCCAAATTCACCGATGTGGACCGGGGTGCCTGGTACCACAATGCTGTGGACTACGTCCTGGTGAGCGGACTCATGAAGGGCATCAGCCCCACCCTCTTCGCCCCCGACGGCAATCTGAGCCGGGCCATGCTGGTCACCATCCTCTGGCGGATTACCGGGGAACCCGTGGTGAATTATGCCCTGACCTTCTCCGACGTGCCCGAGGGCACCTGGTACACCGAGGCCGTCCGCTGGGCCGCCTCTGAGGGTATTGTGAAAGGCTATGGCGACGGCACCTTCGGCCCCAACGATCCCGTTACCCGGGAGCAGCTGGCCACTATCCTCTACCGCTATGAGCAGGTGGTAAAGGGTGGCGGCTTCACCGGCGACTGGGAATTCCCGCTGAACTTCTCCGATGCAGATAAGGTAAGCCCCTGGGCTGAGGAAGGCATGAAGTGGTGCGTCATGGAGGGCATCATCAGCGGCAAAGGCGGCGGCATCCTGGATCCCCAGGGCTACGCCACCCGCGTCGAGGCTGCCCAGATGATCATGAAATACATGCAGAGATAAAT
>JABUSR010000217.1 GCA_021442645.1 Ruminiclostridium sp. | reverse complement strand
TCAAAGGCGGTGACAGGATGACGATCTACATGCCTGTGGATGCCGAGTATGAGGCGGTCAGACTGCTGGCACCGTACCTGACAGCGTACTGCCGACCGCTTCCGGCAGAATATCAGCTTCCGTGTGTTCTGGTCTCTCAGGTGGGCGGAAGCGAGTCCAATATGCTGGACAGCATCGACCTGGCACTGGACGCCAGAGCCGAGACGGAGGCAGAGGCCAGCGAGTGCCTGCGCACCGCCATCGGCATCCTGGCGGCAATGGCCGGGAGCAAGCTGCCGGACGTGATGTCTGTCCCAGCCGATTCCGGCGCATTCTATGATGTGCTCAACAGGGTCTTCTGTACGGCGGACGGAGGAAACCGCAAAACACACATCCGCCGGGTGGAGCTGAACTCTATCGGCTCCTGGGGCCGGGATCCCGTCCGGCCAGATCTGGCAATGTATTCCGCCCGGGTGCGTGTATGGTGCCACCCGGAGAAAATGGAGGTATAAAAAATGGCTACCAATGATGTTAACCTTGGCCTTGGCAAGGTCAGCGGTATGTTTTTCCATGCGCCCACCGGAAGTGCGATCCCGGTGAGCCCCTTTGATGAGATGTCCGCCCCCTGGAAGGAGGTCGGCTACGTCTCCGAGGACGGCCCCTCCTGGACACCCTACGGCAGCACCGAGGTGATCCGGGACTGGTCCCGGACGCTGCGGCGGCGGTTTGCCACCGAGAAGGGCAGCGTCAGCGTTCCTGTTATCTCCACCACCGGGGAGAGTCTGAAGACCATCTTCGGTGCGGCCAACGTGTCCACCACGGCTGCCAGCTCCACCCATGGCGAGCTGACCACCGTCAACACGGAGACGGGCCCCGACAGCACCAAGGAGGCCTTTGTGCTGCTGGGTCAGGACGGCGAGGACGGTCTGATGCTGGCTACGGAGTCCGGTATGGTCACCGATATCAGCGAGGTGGGCTTTGCTCCCAACGGTGCCATCGTGTGGAGCATCACAATCGAGGGCGACTGGAAGTTTGTCAAGGACAACGGCCAGAAGACGTCCTGAGGGCTGAACAGTGGCAGAATTTCGGCTGGGGCAGCGCCCCAATAAGACCCTTGCCGTGGTCTGCGGCGAGGATATCTACCACATCCCCCTGCAGGGCAGTCTCCCTGTGGATGTTGCGGCTCATATGGACACCCAGTTTGATACCGTGGAAAAAACGCTGGAATTTTTCCGGCGGTATCTCCCGGAGGATATCATGGACACTCTGAGCCTGGACGACTACAACGCCCTGGTCAACACCTGGGTGGAGGAAAGCCAAAAGGCGTCCAAAATGACCGTGGGGGAATGATCCGGCTGGCGGTTTACGCTGAGCAGCACCGTGCAGCCCTGGATTATGATCTGCTCTGCAACACCGGGATGGAGCTGAACGACGTGGGCGGGCGTATCTCATACGGTGCGTTCCGCTCATTTTTGCAATATCTCGGGCCGGGCAGTGCTCTGGCCAGAGAACTCCACCCGGAGGAGGCGGCGTGGACGATGGCGGCTAAAACCAATGGTATCCTTGCGGATGTCTATGACGTTTTGGCCGCCATTAACGCTAACCTGTGCTCCGTGGGTTCCGGGAAACGGGCCCAGAAGCCGCAGGCGTATCCACGCCCCGGGAAAAAAGAAGAAAATAAATTCGGGTTCCGGGCAGAGATGTCCGGGGAAGATTTCAGAAAATGGATAGACGATAGGAGGCGAGAGCATGGCGGGGATTGAGGTCGCCCAGGCGTTTGTGACGATTCTGCCCAGCATGCAGGGCATCCAGGGAAAGATAACGGATGAACTTGTCCCGGCGGCAGATAGGGCCGGCGGAGAGGCCGGAACAGCTGCCGGGAAAAGTTTTGCAAAAAAAATGCAGGATTTTGGCAGCGGTGCTCAGACGGTGGGCAAAACACTGTCCAAATATGTGACCACCCCCATCCTGGCCGTGGGGACGGCTTCCGGGGCGGCGGCGGTGAATTTTGAGACGTCCATGGCTCAGCTGCGAACCATCGCAGACACCACGGC
>JABUSR010000016.1 GCA_021442645.1 Ruminiclostridium sp. | reverse complement strand
CTATTAAAACAAGCCAATTCTTGTCTTGTTTTAATCGGATTTCAGCATGAACCCCCTCCATGTTGGCCGCAGCCCTGCACACCGCACTTTTTAATCCCCACGGAGTTTTAACCCGTCACCAAAAGGGCCGCTGCCAAAGCAGCGGCCTTTCCTCGTATCAAACGCCTCGTATAATTTGCTGCCCCAACGGGGCTTTCCAAACGTCCCAAAAAAAAGGGCCGCTGCCAAAGCAGCGGCCCTTTATTGCACTTAAAAACTGTGTGTGAGTCGTGAGCAAACTCAGATTAGTCGAAATTCTTGTGACGGTTCTCGAAGTAGTCCTTGGTCTCCTTAACAACCACACCGGACAGGCCAACCAGAGCAATCAGGTTGGGGATAGCCATCAGACCGTTCAGGGTATCGGCGATGTCCCATGCCAGAGACAGGTCCATGGTAGCGCCGACCACGATGACGATGACGAACAGAGCCTGATAGATCTTGATGGACTTGGAGCCCAGCAGGAACTCGCAGCAGCGAGCGCCATACAGGCACCAGGACAGAACGGTGGAGAATGCGAACAGAGCCAGGCAGAGAGCGATGATGATGGAGCCGCCCTTCATGCCGAAGACAGTACCCAGAGCAGCTGCGTTCAGGGAGGTGTTGCCCATGACGCCGTAGGTCATCTCGACGCCGCCGGCATAGAAGCCGCACAGGACGGTCAGACCGGACAGGGTGCAGATCACGATGGTGTCCATGAAGACTTCAAAGATACCGTACAGACCCTGACGGACGGGATCCTTCTCAGAGGTAGCAGCGTGAGCCATAGGTGCGGAACCGAGGCCGGCCTCGTTGGAGAAGACGCCGCGCTTCACGCCCCAGGTGATGACCAGCATCATAGAGCCCACAGCACCGCCGGTTGCGCCAGCGGGGGAGAATGCGCCGGAGAAGATGTCTGCGAAGATAGCGGGCAGATACTTTGCGTTCCAGACCAGGACGCACAGGCAGGAGACGATGTAGATGATTGCCATGATGGGGACCAGCTTCTCAGTAACGGAGCCCAGACGCTTCACGCCGCCGAAGAAGACGAAGGCAGCGGCCACAGCCAGGATGATACCGAGGACCAGGTTCACAGTGCTCTGACCTGCAAAGTCGGGGTTGAAGGAAGTGATAACGGTGTTCACAGCGGAGGTGATGTTACCAACCTGAACAGCGTTGCCGATGCCGAAGGCTGCCAGTGCGCCGAAGACGCAGAAGATAGCGCCCAGCCACTTCCAGTTCTTGCCCAGGCCGTTCTTGATGTAGTACATAGGACCGCCGACCCAGTCGCCGTATTCGTTTCTCTCACGGAACTTGATGGACAGCAGAACTTCGGAGTACTTGGTACACATACCGATCAGAGCGGTAATCCACAGCCAGAAGATGGAGCCGGGGCCGCCCAGGGTGACAGCTGCGGTGATACCGGCGATGTTACCGGTACCGACAGTTGCTGCCAGAGCGGTGGTCACAGCCTGGAAGGGAGTAATCTCGCCTTCACCGGCCTCGGACTTCTTGAAGATCTTACCCAGGGTATTCTTCATTGCGTAGCCGAACTTACGGAACTGAACGCCCGCAGTACGGATGGTCAGCAGGATACCGACGCCGACCAGAAGGATCAGCATAGGCGGGCCCCAAACGATGCCATTGATGGAGCCATTAATACTAGCGATTAATTCCATACATTTCTCTCCTTTTTTCAAAAATTTGCTCTCTTGAGTCACGCAGTTTTTCACTGTGCTACTACTGACCTTACCATACCACAGACCACCAAAAAATTCAATGCCGGATACTGCCTTTTGTTGAATCTTTATGAGAATGGACCATTCTGTATTCACAATTTGTTCAAAGTTGGGTGATTTTTCACTGTCCTTTTCCCCTGTCCCCTCCGTTTTTACCATTTATTTCCATCTATTCGCTCATTGTCCCCTGTCCAAAATGACTGCGTCCTCGCTTTTTCCTTCAAAACACCGCGCATACTGAAATCCGATTAAAACAAGACAAGAATTGGCTTGTTTTAATCGCCTCCGCAGA
>JABUSR010000254.1 GCA_021442645.1 Ruminiclostridium sp. | reverse complement strand
GAGCTGGTGGAGCTCCTGGGGGCCGGTGAAGTCCTGGACGGCGTCATCGACATCCTGAACTATGTGCCCCAGCCCAAGACCCTGAAGCTCCGCCCCGAGAAGATTAACGCCCTGCTGGGTACCGACATCGACACCCCGGAGATGTGCCGCATCCTCACCGACCTGGGCTTCGGCGTAGACGGCGACGACATCACCGTTCCCTCCTGGCGCGGCGACGTGGAGCACTACTCCGACCTGGCGGAGGAGGTGGCCCGCTTCTTCGGCTACAACCGAATCCCCACCACCGCCATGCGCGGTATGACCACCCAGGGCGGCTACAGCAAGGAGCAGCTGCTGGAGCGCAGCCTGGGCTCCGTCTGCCGCAGCATGGGCTATGATGAGATTATCACCTACTCCTTCATCAGCCCCACCTACTATGACAAGATTCGCCTGCCGGAGGACGACCCCCTGCGGAAGTCCATGCGCATCTGCAACCCCCTGGGCGAAGACACCTCCATCATGCGCACCACGGTCCTCCCCTCCATGCTGGAAATCCTCACCCGGAACTACAACTACCGCAACAAGTCCGCCGCCCTGTATGAGCTGGGCCGCACCTACTTCGAGCAGGAGGACGGCCTGGCCGACGAGCCCAAGGTCCTGTCCCTGGGTCTCTATGGGCCCGACGAGTCTTTCTTCACCCTGAAGGGGGCTGTGGAGACCATTCTGGGCAGCATCCGGGCAGAGAAGGTCACCTTCGTGACCGAGCGGGAGAACCCCTCCTATCACCCCGGCCGCTGTGCCAAGGTCTATGTGAACGGTCAGGAGATCGGCGTTCTGGGTCAGATCCATCCCCTGGTGGCCGCCAACTACGGCGTGGACACGGAGCTGTTCTGCGCAGAGCTGAAGTTTGACGCCCTCTTCGCTGCCCGCGGCGAGGACCCGGTGTACGCTCCCCTGCCCAAGTTCCCCGCCGTCACCCGCGACATCGCCGTGCTGGTGGACACCGACATCACCGTCGGCACCCTGGAGGCCTGCATCCTCTCCGCTGCCAAGGGCCTGCTGAAGGATGTGAAGCTCTTCGATATCTACAACGGCGCCAACCTGCCTGCGGGCAAGAAATCCGTCGCCTTTAACCTGATCCTCCGGGCTGACGACCGCAGCCTGACCGCCCAGGAGGCAGACGACGAGGTGGCCGCCATCCTAAAGGCCCTGGAAAAGGACATCGGCGCCACCCTGCGATAAATTTTTCGGCTTTTTCCCCACTGCCCCTTTACTTTCGGCGCCCTGCGTAGTATGATAATCACGAATTGTTTTAACTTTCAAAATAAGGAGGGTTTGCTATGGATTCCGATTTCACCCGGAAGTTTCAGGTGCCGCAGGACCGTGGCAGCGAGATGAAGGCCATCCTTATGTCTGTCTACGACTCCCTGCAGGAAAAGGGGTACAACCCCATCAATCAGATTGTGGGGTACATCCTCTCAGAGGACCCGACCTATATCACAAACCACAACAACGCCCGTACCATGATCCGAAAACTGGACCGGGATGAACTGCTCCAGGAGATTGTACGGCAATACCTGTATGACTGAATACCAATCGAACCGCCCGGCTGTTTTCTGCAGCCGGGCGGTCTTCTCCCAAGGAAACGCCTATGGAACAGAACCGCACGGCCGGCCATCTGGCCGCCCTTATTACCATTTTCATCTGGGGGACCACCTTCATCTCTACCAAGGTGCTCCTGGTGGACTTTCAGCCGGTGGAGATTCTGGTGCTGCGCTTCGTGCTGGGGTTCTTCGCCCTTTGCCTGGCCTTCCCCCGCCCCATCACCGGGACCACTCCAAAGCAGGAGATCTGCTTTGCCCTGGCTGGGCTCACAGGGGTCAGCCTCTACTACCTGCTGGAGAACATCGCCCTGACAGACACCACGGCTTCCAACGTGGGGGTCATCGTGTCGGTCTCCCCCTTCTTCATCGCCATGCTTACCTGGGTGGTCTCCAAGGGAAAGGAAACGGTGGGTCCCCTCTTTTTTCTGGGCTTCCTGACAGCTATGGTGGGAATCTTCCTCATCAGCTTCCGGGGG
>JABUSR010000185.1 GCA_021442645.1 Ruminiclostridium sp. | reverse complement strand
TTCACAGTCTCCAGCAGAGTGGTGCCCACGGGCCCGGCCACCCGCTGGAACACAGCGGCGATAACCGAGCTCACCAGCTTGCGGTTCAGGTCCAGCTTGTCAAAGGTCTGGCTGATGGGCGCATCGCACAGGTCCCGGATTTTCTCCGAGGCGATGCCGTTCACCAGCGCCCGGCCATTCTCCCGCAGGTAGTCCTTGATGCTATCACCGATTTTCCCGTACAGGTCCGTCAGCACAGCCTGGTTCAGGAAGAGGGAAATCATGGGGTTTCTCAGGTAGTCCGCCAGGGCCGTCTCGGCGATGTCGGCAATGAGTGGCGTCAGGTCGGTCTCCTCCACGGTGTTTACCACCTCAACGGCGATAAAGTCGCCCACCCGGTCAGGCACCTCGGCCATCTCGCCGATCTGCCCCAGGGCCGTGTCGGAGCTGATAATCTTCTCCGCCGCCAGGTCGGCCAGGTTTGCCATGGATTCCTCATTCAGGACCTTGCCCAGCAGATCCTCCCGGGTGAGCAGCTGCTCATCCACCGCCGCGGCAACTGCCCCGGCAATCCGCCGCTGGTTCTTGGGAATGACGCCCGGGGTAAAGGGTACCCGCTTGCCGAAGATGTGCCGCTCCTTCCGGGGGCGGAACAGCATCTTGATGGCAATATAGTTGGTGCAGTAACCGATGGCCGCACATAACAGGACCGGTAACAGGATTTCTAAGCAGTCCATTCAATCGCTCCGTTTCTTATGGGTCGGCGCTGTCCGCCGCAAGGTTTACACGATTCTTCGCTTAACCCTTTTCCTTTGGATTAACGCTATTATAGCCGATTTCCGGGCAGGAATCAACCACCGTTTTCTCCGCGCGGATGCCCACACAATATATCGAAAAATTTACTCCAACGGAATCTTGTCGGCAGGCCATCCTCTCCCCCACTCCGGCGGCTGCCCCCCATTCCCCCAGCAAAAACGGCACCGACGCATCGGTGCCGTTCTTCTCATTTCATGCCGGGGCCTGCCCATCCGTGGGCTGCCCAATGCATACTATTATCGAAGAAAGTTTCCTTCTAAAATATATATGCAAATAGAATTTACATAAAAATGATTTCGTAGCCTTCAAATTTAGAGAGGAAACTCTGGATGATGGTTTTCATGTTCTTCTCGGCATCTGCGTAGATGCCCTTTTCCTCGACTTGGGCCAGTCCATCCGCCTCGATTTCATCAATCATAGTCTGATACTGCTCGAACTCAATAGGATTGAGAATGTTATTCTTTTCCTGACACTGTACGCTTTCCCATATGATATAGTTGTCCAGAATTTTAGGCTCCGGCAGCTTTATATAGATTTTCAGACTGTCATTATCCACTTCAACCTTAATATTTTCAACATCGTAACCAACCTTTACGATACCCGTACACTCGATTCTGATTTGATTCTTTGTTCCAAGGACGGGAATATCATCAAGAACATGACGGGTGGACTCGACTTCTCTAACACTCTCATATTCACCGGAATATGTGGAAAACTGGCTGGTATCCTTGAGGACAACCTTAACACTTTCTTCGGTGACAACCCGCTTCTCAGTCTCCCCGGGAAGGCGGAAATCGAACCCATCATCTCCCGATGTAATAGTCTCGCCGCTTTTGGACTTCTCACTGTAGATATTACCAGCAAAGAACCCAGCACCAAACACAATGGCAAGGACAATTAAAACGGCAATCGTGCTTTTTATAGTTTTCCACACCTTATCCATGTTCTCCCCCTTAAGTTCATGCGGTTACAAAAATTATCAGATAAAAAATCAAGGCAACCAGACTGCTGCTCCCCAAAACACAAACGAAAGTATCCATTCTATCCTTCATAAGTCCTCAACCAAATGAGTTTCGGTGTTCTATTTCACGAATGTTGTCAGGATTAAAGCCACGCTGTTACCAACACTGCAAGATAGTACAAAGCGCCCGCTACCACTGCGCCCCCTAGGATTGCGAGGATGATTTTCATGCTGTTTACCTCCCTATAAAATGGTGGTTTAATATTTACCCACAAAGCAACGCTATTATAGCCGATTTCCGGGCAGGAATCAACCAC
>JABUSR010000008.1 GCA_021442645.1 Ruminiclostridium sp. | reverse complement strand
AAGAATTGGCTTGTTTTAATCGCCTCCGCAGAGTCGTCGATTTCGTATAAGACGCCTTTCGAAGCATCAACCGCGCTTTACGCGGCTCTTAGATGCTTCAAAAGCGCTGATTAAAAATGTCTATTTTTAATCAACTTTGAGTATCAAGCCTAAAGACAATCCGAATCATCCCGACCGGGACTGCGGTTTTCCTCCCTCTGCCCCAGCCGGAAACCCAAAACGGTACAGCCCCTTCTTCAGGGCTTTTGGTCCTTCCTCTCCGCCAATGACTTTACGATTCCTCCAATTGCCAGATAGGCGACGGCCGCCACCGGCCAGATAATCCAACTGCGATCCCAGCTTTGATTCAGTAAACTAATTGCCAGGTAGATTGCAGTAACGGCACCCCAATAGACGCCCGGAAACCAGGCGATCTTCTTCTGGACCCGCTTGTTCTTCGGTGTATAGTCGCCCTCCTGGAGCAATGCCTGGAAGGATCCGTTGATCTGTGCCGCCCATACGATCAGATACACCCCAACAGCAATGATAATCAGCATAAACGAGACCATCACAACTGCCATATAATCCTCTGGCGTCACAGTACTGACCGCGATCAACGGAATACAAGAGACAATGCACAGCGCGATCCCAACAATCAGGGTCTTTCTGAGCACCGGCTCGAAGTCTTCCTTCGCCTTGGCAACGATTCCCTTCACGCCATAATCCAGGGCTATTTCTTCCGTGCTGATATACTCAAACTTTGATTTTTTCATTGCGGAGTTCACAATCAGCATGACCCCCGCTGCTACCATCACCAGCAGCACACTGATACCTGCGGCCGCTGACAAATGCCCAGATGCACCCTTCCACTCCGTATAGCCTGCCAGGGCCAGCAAAACCACAGGGCTCATAATACACAGCGAAATACCGGCGCTCAGTTTACCCGCAACAGCACGGGTCACATCCATAAAGGAATTGGCCTCATCCAGGCTTATGCTCCGCACATTACCGGGTGTCGAGTGGTCCTCGGCAATGCCGCTTTGCTCCACGTCGTCCTTCAGCAGGTAATCCGTGGTCACACCGAAAATCTCACTGAGCATGAGGATCTTATTCATATCCGGGATGGATCCGCCGCTCTCCCACTTACTCACAGACTGCCGGCTCACGTCCATCTTCTCCGCCAGTTCCTCCTGGGACATATTCTGTGACCGCCTCAAAGTATTGATCTTATCCGCTAAAATCATTTTCTTTCCTCTTTTCTGCCAAAGCAATGGCTCTTCTTTCGGAAGTCCCGCTCCGGTCCCCGGTCTTCATTGGGCCGGGCCGCTCAGGTAGGTCCTTCCGATGGTTCGATTCTACCCGCTCCGGCAGCAGCATTCTATACAGTTCGGTTGGAAATTACGCAACCATCGGTTGCAACCGGAAGAAAATTCCTGCTCATACTATATTTGGCGGCTATCTGCAATTGTATCCAACTTAGAACCAAATATCCTATTCTGTGCAAGCTTTCTGGCTATTATGCCATCAACCATATCAGAGATAGCCCCCCCAATATATAAAACACGTAAAACCATATTGAGAATGGCGAGCTGTAACGACATTTACTGCATTTATTATTTCTTCATATTGATAGCAGACCATGGTTCAGTTCTCCGGATAAAGCTCCTTTAAAACCTCGTCCGAAACCTCGAAGTGCTGATAGTCCTTACGGTCACTCCAGCTGCCGCCCCACTCAAAGCCATGCTCTTTGAAAAGCTTATAGCAGAGATCGTTTTCGTCGATCTTGTAGGCGAAATCCGCAGAGCGGTCAACATAGGGCTCCCCCGTGGCAGGCTCTATAACCGTCTGACCGTCAACTGACTTGATATAAGGATTATAGAGAGGATTTATGTCTACGGCCATTCCAAGCCCATGCTTTGATACTTTCGTCGTGTGGGAAATGAACCTGAAATTAAAAGAGGAAGAATTGTTGTCCCTCATGGACATTTCATCATCGGCATCATACTCATCTATAAGCCTGACTCTCTCTATGGGATAGTCCGCCGCATACAGCTCCTTAAATATTTCCATCACATCCTCTGCGATATATTTGTTGAGGACCATCTCCCCCTCCTTCACGCTTCCGTCAA
>JABUSR010000148.1 GCA_021442645.1 Ruminiclostridium sp. | reverse complement strand
GGCGTTGGCCGGGTCCTCGGTGACGATGGCCTCGCTGTGGCCGGTGGAGTGGCGGTTGATGTGCTCGATGGCCTCGTCTACGTCCTCCACCACCTTCACCGCCAGGATGTAGTCCAGGAACTCGGTGTCGAAGTCGTCGTACCCGGCGGGGATGCCGGGGAGGACTTCCAGGGCCTTGGGATCCAGCCGCAGCTCCACGGGGGTGAGGCCGGCGGCGTGGCGTTGTACGCACAGGCGCTCCCGGATCATGGGAAGGAAGGCCGGGGCGGCGGCCCGGTGGACCAGGCAGACCTCGGCGGCGTTGCACACGGAGGGGCGGCTGGTCTTGGCGTTTTCCAGGATGTTGATGGCCTTCTCCAGGTCGGCGGCCCCGTCTACGTACACGTGGCAGATGCCCGTGCCCGTCTGGATGCAGGGGACCCTGGCGCTGTCCACCACCCGCCGGATGAGGGAGGCGCCCCCCCGGGGGATGAGGAGGTCAATGTACCCCACCGCCTGCATGAGCTCGTTGGCGCTGGCCCGGCTGGTGTCCGTCACCAGGCTCACCAGGGCACGGGGGAGGCCACGGGCGTCCAGAGCCCTATGGAGGGCGGCCACGATGGCCGTGTTGGAGTGGATGGACTCCTTGCCGCCCCGGAGGACGCAGACGCTCCCCGCCCGGAGGGTGAGGCTCACGGCGTCGGAGGTGACGTTGGGCCGGGATTCGTAGATGATGGCGATGACCCCCAGGGGCACGGAGACCTTGCGCAGGTCCAGGCCGTTGGGCAGGGTGCGGGTGGCCAGGACCTTGCCCACAGGGTCGGGGAGGCGGGCGACGCTCACCATGCCCCGGGCCATGTCCAGGATGCGTTCACGGGTGAGGCGGAGGCGGTCCAGCATCACGGGGCTGATGGTGTCCCGGGCGGCGGCCAGGTCTTTGGCGTTGGCCGCCAGGATGGCGTCCGTGTCATCCACCAGGCAGTCTGCCATGGCGGAGAGGAGGTCGGCCTTCTCCCCGTCGGTGAGGGCGGCCAGGGCCGGGCGGGCGGCCCGGGCGGCCTCCAGCAGGGGGCGGGTGAGGGTCAGGGCGGCGGGGTCGGCATCCCGGGGGAAGTCGCCGGAATATTCGTTGGTGTCAAAGCCGGGGGGCGGGTAGCAGCCGGGCTCGTAGGGGGGGAAGTTCATGGGTCACACTCTCTTTCCGCGGAAGCGGCTGCCCACGGGCTTGCCCTCCGCAATGTCGTAGAGCACCGAGGGGTTCGCGCCGTTGGCAATGACCATGTCGCAGCCGGCCTCGGTGCAGATGGCGGCGGCGTGGAGCTTGGTGGACATCCCGCCGGTGCCCAGGTGGGACCCGGCACCCCCGGCCAGGGCGAGAATGTCGTCGGTGAGGGCGGGGATGTCGGTGATGAGGGTGGCCGTGGGGTCGCTGTGGGGGTCGGCGGTGTACAGGCCGTCGATGTCCGACAGGAGGATGAGGAGGTCGGCCTCCATACTCACGGCCACGATGGCGCCCAGGGTGTCGTTATCGCCGATGCCCAGCTCCTCGGTGGCTACGGTGTCGTTCTCGTTGATGATGGGCAGGGCCTTCAGCTCCAGCAGCCGGTGCATGGTGTTCTTGAAGTTGTCGAAGCGGTCCGGGTGCTCCACGTCGTAGGCGGAGAGCAGGATCTGGGCCACGGTGTGGTTGTGCTCGGAGAAGAGCTTGTCGTAGGTGTACATCAGCTCGCACTGGCCCACGGCGGCCGCCGCCTGCTTGGTGGGGATGTCGCCGGGCCGGGCGGCCAGGGAGAGCTTGCCCACCCCCATGCCGATGGCGCCGGAGGAGACCAGGATGATCTCGTGCCCGGCGTTTTTCAGGTCGCTGAGGACCTGGCACAGGCCCTCCACCCGGCGGATGTTCAGCAGGCCCGTGGGGTGGGCCAGGGTGGAGGTGCCGACTTTTACTACAATGCGCTGATGGGTCATGAGGATCCCTCCCATTCGTTCTCTGGTACCATTGTAATCCATGGGGGGGGCGCTGTCAATGGAGGGGGGCCTGTGTAGAATCAGGCCCGCTTCCGCCCTTTACCGGGCGTGGTTCTACACTGGCTCCCTCTGACGAGGGAACTGTCAAAAATTCCCAATTTTTGACTGAGGGAGAGATACACCC
>JABUSR010000001.1 GCA_021442645.1 Ruminiclostridium sp. | reverse complement strand
GAGGCATGAACACGGCACAGGGCGTCCTGCACAGCCAGAACATCCTCCTGCGTCAGCTTTCCCAAAAGCCCCGTATAGGGATATCTTCCCATGGCAACCACCTCAAAGGCGCTGAGAAGCTCCGTCTGAACCCGGTCGGTAAGCACCACGGCAAACTGCTTTGCCATATCCTTGGGAGACCATTTGAATATATTCTGCTTGTCCACAAACGCCACGCCTCCGATTGCCGGAAGCTGCCCGGTGATCGTTTTTAATATGGTGGATTTTCCCGCACCGTTCGGCCCAATCAGGGTCAGAACGCTGCCTTTTTCAAGGCCAAAGGCAATGTCCCGAATCAATGTCTGCCTGTTGTAGCCGACGGACAGGTTTTCTGTCTGAAAATAATATTCCATTTCAAACCTCCGACAGTCTGTTGCGCCGAACCAGCATCCCAATTACCACGGGAGCGCCGAACACAGCGGTCACCGTGCCGATTTTCAGCTCGGTGGGCGCCAGAACCGTCCTTGCCAGCAGGTCACAGAACACGCAGAACACCGCACCGCTGAGGAAGGCGGTCGGGATCATAAAGATCGGTTTGGACGATTTCAGAAGCTGTCGGCTGATATGGGGAACCGCGATGCCCACAAAGGAAATTGGCCCGGCAAATGCGGTTACGCAGGCAGACAGCAGGCTGGACAGCAGAATCAGCGCCAGCCGGAAGGGCTTGATGGCAACGCCCATGCTTTTGGCATAGCGTTCTCCCAGCGCATAGGCTCCCATAGGCTTGGAGAGAAGCATCGCCGCAAGCAGAGCCGGGAGGCAGATGGCGCACGCCGCCTTTACCTGATTCCAGTTGGCACCGGAAAAGGAGCCCATGGACCAGTTTGTCAGATTGACGATGTCGTGATCGTCTGCGAAGGTAATGCAGAAATCCGTCACCGCGCTGCACACATAGCCAACCATAATGCCGATGACAAGAAGCATGGCCATATTACTGACCTTCTGAGAAAAGATCAGCACAATACAGGTGATCAGCAGCGAGCCCAGAAAAGCTGCAAGCACCATGGTCACAGAGCCGATATTTCCGATAAAACCGGCGAGAAAAATCAGCGTGATGCCCACCACCATCTTAGCTCCCGAGGAGATGCCCAGCTCAAAGGGTCCGGCAATGGGATTGCGGAAAAAGACCTGGAGCAGGTACCCGGAAACAGACAAGGCACCGCCGAGCACGGCGGCCAGCAGCATTCTGGGGATGCGGATGGAAAACAGAATCATGCTCTGTGTCGAGGCGCGGACGACACCGCTTAGCTCACCCTCATATTTCCCGCCGGAGAACAGATTTTTTACATACCACCGGATACCGTCGGACAGCATACGGAAGACATTCCCCACAGAAATGGAGACCGAACCAATGCTGATATTCAGAAACAGTCCCGCCAGCAGCAGAAGCACCAGCAGCGTGGTGACGAGTGCGAATCGGATTGTATTGTCAAAGCGGATATCCGCTGTAGTATTCTCTTTTTGCTGTTCCATACAAAGACCTCACAGTACGAAAAAACTGCCGCTCTTTTCAAAGCGGCAGCCTTTCAGCGCAAACGGTGCAGATACGGGAGCTGATCTAAATCATCTGCCTGTCCGGAGAAGATCAGGCGGAAGCTTTCTATCATTTCTCCCAATCCCGTGGTTTCCTGGTACATATTCTGACTGGTACACCATACATTCCCGTCCTGTACTGCTTTTAACTCCGCAAGAATCGAGTTTTTTTCAAGTAGATCGTCAATGGTATAGATCTCGCCGCCAATGGCGCTGTTATAAATCACATAGTCCGCATCCTTGGCCGCAGCAAAAAAGGTTTCCATCTCAATGGTCACCGTAGATGTCGCGGTTTCTTTGTCGCCAAGGTCATCGAATACATATCTGCCTCCGGCAAGCTCGATCATTTTGCTGACATAGTCTCCGCTTTTCCGGGCAACCACCAGACCGGAGGAACTGACATGGAAAAACGCAACGCTTTTGCCCGTAGCTTCGATGTTTTCCGTTTGGAGATACTGCGCCTGCTCCTCGAACAGGGCGTCAGCCGCTTCCTCTTCATTCAGAATCGCCCCGTACAGCCTGATCCATTCCGTGCGGCCGAGGGGGTGTGATTCGTTGCTGGA
>JABUSR010000026.1 GCA_021442645.1 Ruminiclostridium sp. | reverse complement strand
GCCTGGACTATGATGACATTATGGATAAGTTTTGTGCATGGAAGGAGCATGCCGCCTATACGGCAGGGGGCTGTGTCTTTGACATGGGAATATCCACCCATGAGGCCCTTTGCCGCTTCCGGGACGGGGAGCCGCCCCTGCAGTGCGGGGGCGCGGGCAGCTATGACAACGGCAACGGCCCCTTATGCGAATCGCCCCGGCGGCTTTCTTCACCTGGGGCATGGCCCGGACCGGGAAAGAAGACCGGGCCTTGGAGATTGTTCACAATGTTTCTGCTCTGACCCACGCCCCTCGCCGATCTCTCATGGGCTGCGGCATCTATGCCTTTGTGCTCTGGGCCCTGCTGGAGAATCCCGAAAAAGAGGCCATACCCCTTGGCCTGGAGGGAGCTCGGGCATATTATGCCCAGAGACCGGAGTGGACCGGCGAGCTGGAGCATTATGGGCGGCTGTTTCGAGCGGACTTTTCCGCCCTGCCCAGGGGGGAGATTCGCAGCTCCGGCTATGTGCTGGATACTCTGGAGGCGGTCATCTGGTGCCTGCTGAACACGGAGAGCTATGAGGCTTGCGTCCGACGGTGGTCAACCTCGGCAGCGATACGGACACCGTGGGCGCCATAGCCGGTGGCCTGGCGGGCGTCCTGTACGGCTCGGAGGGCATCCCGGCACCCTGGCTGAAAAAGCTGAAAAAGCGGGAGGAGATTATTCAGCTCTGTAATCAGTTCACCGCCAGCCTGTGACTCCATGTGCACCTGGACACCGCGGGAGGGCCCGGTACATGCTGAGCTTCCCCCTGCTGGGATACCGGGCAAACCGCTGCAGAGAGATTATAAACGGACGATAAAAAGCCGACCCAATGCCGGAGAGAGGCAGAGGGTCGGCTTTCTCATTCCTTTATCTCGGGAGAATCAAGCCAGGTCGTCGAGGTATAGTTCGCTCACGCCGTAGGTCAAGGCAGGGACCTTCAGATTATCGTAACAGATATATGCACCGCGGATGCAAACATACTCACCCAGGGCAGGGTAGGTGTATTCACCGTGATCGAAAATATCCTTGATTGCCGGGAAGAGGTCGCGATCAGCTTCGTCGACGCTCTCCCACATCTTCATGCGCAGGTAGAGCATATCTACAAAGACGACGGGACCATTTTCCGTGCTTAGGGTAATGACATAGGTACCCAGATTTGCGTCGGGATCCAGATCTGCATCGTAGCTGACGCCGGTGACGGTGCCCGTTACATAGTAGACGGAGCCCTCCAGTTCCGCTGGGGCGGAGGGGGAGAAGGCGATCTCAGGCATGGCGGTGGCCAAGTCCCAGTAGGGAGAGTTCTTGTCTTCCATGGGGTAGAGGGCAGGGCCCTTTTCCTCCAGTTGGAAAATCTTCCGCATGGAGGAGTCGGCCATGCGGGAGACGATGGCGGCGACTGCACTCCGCTGGATCATAGCGGAGGGGCTGAAGGTGCCATATTTATCGCCGCCCGTCAGGATACCGGCGTTGTAGAGTAGATAGATTTCGGCGGCATACGGGGCAAAGGGGTCCACATCGGGGACCGAGGTCACGTCGTTGATGGCGGGCAGGGCCTCTTCGGGCAGAGACTTTGCCAGGATGGCGGCAAATTCGGCGCGGGTAGCGGTCCGCAAATATGAGTCAAACATGCCGCTGCTGATAATTCCGTTATTGATTGCATAGTCGATATAAGCCTGGTACCAAGGGGAACCCTGCTTGATGGCGGAGTCGCTCCCGTTGTGGTAGATGGCATGGATTCGGCTGGCGATGGTGATGGTTTCAGCCAGGGTGATATTGGCGTCAGGGGCAAATAGGCCCTCTCCACAGCCCTTGACCAGCCCCAACTCGTAGGCATTGGCCACATCGGTTGTGTACCAGGTGTTGGCGGGCACGTCAGTAAACTGCCCGGGGGTATACCGGTTCACATGGGGAAACGAAACTTGGACCGCGAGGGAGGTGACGCCGACAGAGACCAGCATCAGAGCGGCCAGGCCGAAGGCGATGAGTTTTTTCTTCATGATAGAGTTCCTTTCTATGTACTACAGTGTGTGCAGGGACCGGGGCCACCCAACCAAGGGGGACACGCTCTGCTGTGGTCGTATTTCGTGGGCTGGCTTACTCAGCGGCATCCTGCTTTTCGAAGGTGCAGACCATGCCG
>JABUSR010000237.1 GCA_021442645.1 Ruminiclostridium sp. | reverse complement strand
AAAAGCGAAACGAGGGCAATCGCTGAGGAGCATTGCCTTCTAAACGCCGCAAAGCCCGACAGTCAGGATATCTGTTTCGTTCCGGACGGGGACTACGTGCGTTTTATGGAACGATACACCGGGACAACTTATCCAGCGGGTGACTTTCTGGATGGAGACGGAGCGATTGTTGGTAAACACCGCGGCGCCGTTGCTTATACAATCGGTCAGCGCAGGGGGCTTGGTCTTTCTATGAGAAAGCCGGTCTATGTGCTGGGAAAAAGTATGGAAGAGAATACCGTTACCGTCGGAGAAGAGAGCGGCCTTTACCGAAGACGGCTGCTTGCAGATGATTTGAATTGGATTGCCTTCGACACGCCCCCGGCCCGGTTTCGGGCAACAGCAAAGACCCGCTACCGTCAACTGGAACAGCCGGCGACGGTGACTGTCAAGCGTGACAACAGGATTACAGTTGAATTCGATGAGCCACAGCGGGCAATCACCCCAGGTCAGGCAGTGGTTCTGTACGATGGCGATACCGTGATTGGTGGAGGGACAATCCGGATGGTATAGCCTAAGAGACTGCATTTCAAAATTCGCCTTTCTATCGGTACACAGAGCACATAGACGACATCAGGGCAAATCTGGAGAACGGCCTTGCAGCGGTGTGAACCCGCATCCTGTTTTATATAACCAAATAACAACAATTTCAAGAAGGGAATAATAAATCATGGCTAATGTATTTACTTCTGCCGATCAGCTGATTGGCAAGACTCCCCTGCTGGAACTGACGCATATCGAAAAAGAGTATAACCTGAAGGCTACGATTCTTGCCAAGCTGGAATACTTCAATCCTGCGGGCAGTGTGAAGGACCGCATTGCCAAGGCGATTATTGACGACGCAGAGGCCAACGGTGCGCTGAAGCCGGGAGCCACCATCATCGAACCCACCTCCGGTAACACCGGCATCGGCCTGGCCTCTGTGGCAGCAGCCAGAGGCTATAGGCTGATTTTGACCATGCCAGAAACCATGAGCGTGGAACGTCGCCAGCTAATCAAGGCTTATGGTGCGGAAATCGTTCTTACCGAAGGTGCGAAAGGTATGAAGGGGGCAATCGCCAAAGCAGAAGAATTGGCGTCAGAAATCGAAAATAGCTTCACCCCCGGCCAGTTTGTAAATCCTGCCAACCCCAAGGCACACTATTCCTTCACCGGTCCCGAAATCTGGGAAGATACAGACGGCAAAGTGGATATCTTCGTGGCAGGTGTCGGAACGGGGGGGACTGTGACTGGTGTTGGCGAGTACCTGAAAGAACAGAATCCCAAGGTGAAGGTCGTTGCTGTGGAGCCGGTAACATCACCTGTTCTTTCTGTCGGCATAGCAGGTTCCCATAAGATTCAGGGCATTGGTGCGGGCTTTGTTCCGGATGTGCTCGACACAGGAATCTATGATGAGATTATTACAGCATCCAACGAGGATGCCTTTACAACCGGGAAAATGATCGGACGAAAGGAAGGCGTACTAGTGGGGATTTCCTCCGGAGCAGCGACCTGGGCAGCTATAGAACTAGCCAGGCGCCCAGAAAACGAAGGAAAAACCATTGTGGCCCTTCTGCCCGATACCGGAGATCGGTATCTCTCGACCCCGCTTTTTGCAGATTTAAACTAAATAGACAAGGAAAACGCTGGGATTTTCTTATCTCAGCGTCTTTCTCTTAAAAAGACAGGAAACAGAGTAGAAATATTCGTTTGGAAGATGGTGAAATAGATGGAAGGAACAGAAAACAAATTAGTGAATACGTCAATAGGTGTACTAAATCTGACAGACCTTGAACTGAAAACGATTCTTGAAACAGATGAGTTTGATTCCAATCTTTATGCCTTGGCCGACAAAGTGCGCAAAGATATCTATGGTGATGAGGTATATGTGCGAGGACTCATCGAATTATCAAATTACTGTAAGAACGACTGCTATTACTGCGGTATCCGGTGTCATAATTTGAATGCCCGGCGTTATCGCTTGACGAAAAAAGAGATTCTGGATTGCTGCCATGAAGGATACATCCTTGGATACCGGACCTTTGTTTTGCAGAGCGGTGAGGATCCATATTATAAAACTCGTGATATATGTGAAATCGTTTATGCCATTAAAACTGCATACCCCGACTGTGCGGTTACGCTGTCTATCGGG
>JABUSR010000250.1 GCA_021442645.1 Ruminiclostridium sp. | reverse complement strand
CGCATCTGCTGGCCGCAGCTGGGGCATTTGAAGTAGTAGTGCTCCTTATCGGGGCGGAGGCCCTTTTTTCTTCGTCGGAACCACTGGACCACCGAGCGGACCAGGGCCAGGAACCGGGCGTTTTCCACCTGTCGCCGCTGGGTGCTGCGGGAGAGGAGGCGGAAAATCAGGTAGACCAGGGCGATGGCCGCCGGGATAAACAGGGGGGGATAGAACCGGCCTAGGAAAGCGAAGAGAAGGAAGATTGCCAGCCAGAAGAGGCTGTACAGATCAAAGCCGGGGTGCTTCTGGAAGAAGCTTTTCAGGTCTGGCATGGGCTCACCTCCTGTGACTGGTCTGGGTCTTATTATACCCCCGCAGGCGGTACAGTCAAGGCGGGAACCGTAAAAAAATTGTGAATTCGAGGGATCAGGCGGTGTCCGGCCGGATGCTGACCTCTCCCGAGGTGAGGAGGTTCAGGGAGCCGTCAGACTCCCGTACCCGGAGGGAGAAGTCCGGCTCCAGGTCCAGAGCCACGGCGGGCCGAGTCTTGCCCCTCTCCAGGATAGTAATGGGCTGACCCAGTACCAGGGAGCGCTTGCGATAGTCCTCAAAAAAGGGCTTTTCTGTCAGGCGGGGGTAGAAGGAAAAGAAGTGGTCCAGAATACGGCCGGCCAGCTGGCTGCGGCCCTCCAGACCCCGGGGCCGTGCGTCAAAGACAGCCCCCGCCTCCGGGAGCGTTGCTGGGAACCCGCCTTCCGGGGGAAAGAGGTTCACGCCAATGCCCACGATGGCGTACTGAAGACCGCCGGTCTCCAGGTCCAGTGCGGCTTCTGTGAGGATGCCGCAGACCTTTTTTCCCCGGCAGAACACGTCGTTGACCCACTTGATGCCGGCCTCAACCCCAGCGGTCTCCTCGATGGCCAGGGCCACCGAAGCGGCGGCGCAGGTGGTAAGGCTCAGGGCCTCCCGGGCGGCCATGTCGGGCCGGAGCAGGAGGCTCATGTACAGCCCCGAGTCCGGCGGGGAGAAGAAGCTGTGATCCCGGCGGCCTTTTCCGGCGGTCTGGGTACCGGCGGCCAGCACCAGGCCCTCTGGGGAGCCCTCCTCAGCTCGCTGGCGGAGGAGAAGGTTGGTGGAGGTGACGGTGGGCCGGACCTCTACCGTGAGCCCCGGTACCGTCAGGTACCGGGCGATGCTCTGGGAGGAGAGGATGGCGCTGTCCGGCTGCAGGCAGTACCCCCGGTTGGGGAGGGCGTCGATGGGATAGCCACCTTCCCGGAGCTGGGAGATGGCTTTCCACACGGCGTTGCGACTCACTTGGAGCTGCCCGGCCAGGGTTTCGCCGGAGAAATATTCTCCCCGGTTGGCCTCCAAGGCCTCTAATACACGGTCTTTTACAGACATGTTGTTACCTCTTTACAGGGGAAGTCAGATTCAGGGCGGACCCAACCCGGCGAGCCACCAGGAGGGCCAGGCCGAGCTTGATTAGGTCGGGCAGGATGAAGGGGAAAACGCAGAGAGTCAAGGTGCTCAACAGGGTGGCAGTATTTCCACCGGAGGTGTACACCCGGACGAACCACAGGGTACCAAAGGCATAGCACGCTGCCAGGCCCAGAATCATAGCCAGGAGTGCTATAGGGAGCCTGGTGCCCAGCCGGTCGGTGACTGCCCAATAGACCAGGCTGGAGGCCAGGAAGCCCAGCAGGTACCCGCCGGTGACGCCCAGCAGGGCCCCGGCTCCGGCTGAGAACCCGGCAAAGACCGGTAGCCCCACCAGGCCCAGCAGCAGATAGAGGAGGACAGCCAGGGTCCCTCGGCGGCCCCCCAGCAGGCCCAGGGCAGCGAAGACGCCAAAGGTCTGCAGGGTGAAGGGCACAGGCCCCAGGGGGATGACGATCCATGAGCAGACAGAGATCAGGGCGGCCATCAGGGAAATGTAGGCCAGGTCCCGGACGTTGGTCCGGGCGGGAGCAGCAGATGTGGACATGGGCGCCTCCTCTCGTGGATTTGGTAGGAATTGAGGCCAGTATACTACGTGCGGGACATATTGTCAACCAGATATAAAACAAAAGGTGACGATTGGGTGGCAATCCTTGTTTGCCTGCTGACCTCAACAAGAAAACACCCCTGGAGACAGAGGACTGTCTCCAGGGGTGTTGGTCGTGCAGAGGCTATGGATCTCATACTGAAATCC
>JABUSR010000096.1 GCA_021442645.1 Ruminiclostridium sp. | reverse complement strand
AAGTCCTGGAGGTTCCCCAGGTCCTGCTTCCCGTGGGGGAAGGTCCGGCGGACCTTCTCCTTTTTCTCCGGGGCAGCAGGCTCGGCAGGGGTCACCGGGGCAGCAGAGACCGCAGCGGGCTCCTCCTCTCTCACCCGGCGCTTCCGCTTCCGGGCAGGGGCCTCCCGGGTTGCGGCGACAGCGGCAGCCTCTGCTTCCGCGGCCTCCTCTTTGGCCTTCCGCTCGGCTGCCTGCCTCCGGCGGGCCGCACTCTTCTCCCGGGCGGCCTGACGGGCCTCTGCGTCCTCGGCGTTCACCGGGCGGCCCTTGGCATCTTTGGGAGCCTCAAAGACCTCCATGGGGAAGTCGTGCTCCCGGCGGGGAATGGGCTTCTTCAGCAGTTTTTCAATGTCCTTCAGCATGGGCATCTCCCCAAAATCGCAGAAGGAGATGGCCGTGCCCCCGTGGCCCGCCCGGCCGGTACGGCCAATGCGGTGGATATAGGTCTCGGGGACCTCGGACAGATTGTAGTTGAACACATAGGCCAGTTCTTCGATGTCCAGGCCCCGGGCGGCGATGTCCGTGGCCACCAGCGCCCGGATCTCACCGGCTTTAAACCGGCGCAGGCTCTCCTGACGGGCGGTCTGGGACTTGTTCCCGTGGATGGCAGCGGCAGAAATTCCCCGCTTTACCAGGTCCCGGGCCACCTTGTCGGCCCCGTGCTTGGTGCGGGTGAAGACCAGGGCGTTTCTCACCTGCTCCTCGTCCATGAGCTGGACCAGCAGGGCGGTCTTGTTGCCCCTGTCCACCAGGCAGACTTCCTGCCGAATGACCTCCACCGGGGAGGATATCGGGGCGGCGGCCACCTTCACAGGGTCGTGGAGGAGGGTGTCCACCAGGTCCATGATTTCCGGCGGCAGCGTAGCCGAGAAAAACATGGTCTGCTTCTGCTGGGGCAGGAGCTTGATGACCTTCCGCACGTCATGGATGAAGCCCATGTCCAGCATCCGGTCGGCCTCGTCCAGCACAAAGATCTCTACCGTTGACAGGTCCAGCAGGCCCTGGCCGGACAGGTCCAGCAGGCGGCCGGGGGTGGCCGTGAGGATATCCACGCCCCGCTTGAGCTGCTCCACCTGCGCCGCCTGCCCCACGCCGCCGAAAATCACGGTCTCGGTCAGGGGCAGGTTCTTGCCATAGGCGTTCAGGTTTTCATCGATCTGAATGGCCAGCTCCCGGGTGGGGGTGAGGATCAGGGCGCGGATGCCCTTCTTTTTCCCGCCCTTGGCCAGCCGCTGCAGAACAGGCACCCCGAAGGCACAGGTCTTTCCCGTGCCCGTCTGGGCGCTGCCCAGCACATCCCGGCCGGCAAGTCCCGCCGGGATTGCCTTTTCCTGGATCAGCGTCGGCGTCTCATACCCGCAGTCCTTCAGGGCCGACAGGATGGGCGCCCGGATTCCAAGAGATTGAAAGCTCTTCATAATTGGGTTGGTTCCTTTCTCGCTTCCCCCGCTCCGGCAAAATTATGCCGGTTCCCCGGGGAAAGCCGATGGTATGAAAGTGTATCCTCATTCCTCATTTTCAAGGAAATAGGTCGCCTCCATGTCGGCCACGGACAGGGCGAATGCCAGAGGATACTTGGTAAAGGCTTTGCCCACCATACGGCTGTCCTCCGTGCCGGAGAAGCCCATGTGCCAGCGGATGGCCATGGCCTCCTCCCGGGTCAGGCGGAGATATCCATTAATCACATAGACGGACTTTTCCCCGTGGCCATAGGGAAGGGGGTCCTCAAACTGATAGGTGGGCACCTGGGTCCAGCGGCCGTCCTCCCCCTTCACGTTGCGGGTCCCGGCCTTATAGCAGCCGACCTTGCACACATCGTGAAGCAGGGAGACCAGAGCAATGGACTCCGGGCTGTATTCCAGGCCGTAGAGATCGGTGACCCGCTCTCTGGCCAGGTAATCGTTCAGACAGTGGTACACATTGAGGCTGTGCTCGCACAGGCCGCCGGCATACGCCCCGTGATACCGGGCAGAGGCCGGTGCCGTGAAAAAGTCACTCTTGTTGGTCAGGTAATCCAGCAGGGCTTCTGCGCCCTCCCGGTGGACGTTTTCCCGAAAGATCTCGATAAATTCTTCTTTTGCTGACATGGCAGTGCGCCTCCTCTGTCTGATACTCAAAGCTGATTAAAAATAGACATTTTTAATCAGCGCTTTTGAAGCATCT
>JABUSR010000227.1 GCA_021442645.1 Ruminiclostridium sp. | reverse complement strand
CTTCAAAAGGCGTCTCATACGAAATCGACGTCTCTGCGGAGGCTATTAAAATAAGCCAATTCTTGTCTTGTTTTAATCGGATTTCAGTATAAGCAGCAACCTCTGCAAGGCTTTATCACACATGAAAAACCCCGCCGGCATCCATGAACCGAATGCCAGCGGGGTCTTTGTTCTTCTGTCGGTATTCTCAGTTTTCCGTGCCGTTCAGGCAGACTTCCCGCCGTCCAGGCTTGCTTTCCATCGCTCGCCCAGACCCAGGAAGACGCCGCCCACGATGTTGCCCAGGGAGACCACCAGCAGGCACAGCAGGGACTTACCGGGCATCTCATAGAACACGCCGGAGACGGTCCAGTAGTACATATCTGCAATGCTATGCTCCATGCCGCTGATGATAAACACCGTGACCCCCAGGAAAAGGGCCAGGTACTTCCCCAGCTCGTGGGGGTTCTTGGCGTAGCCGTTCACCGCCAGATAAATGCACACGTTACAGAGGATACCCAGGATGAACAGGCTTAGATAGCTGGTGCTCATCTTGCCCTCCACCATGGCGCGGGCAGTGACGTTAATCCCCGTCTCCTCTCCGCAGATTACCGTCAGCCGCTCGATTCCGGAAATCAGCATGGTACCCACCAGGTTTCCCAACCAGACCACCACCAGGTCGATGTGGTAGGAGGGCCAGGGATTGTCAAAAATATAGCAGGCTTTCCCGGTAAACAGGTTGTAGCCACGGGTGCAAATGGCAAACAGGCCGATGGAGAAGAGGATGGCCCCTACCACGTTGCCGCCGGGGAAGGCGTCCTTCAGCCGCAGGAACACCGTGCCGCCCAGGCCGATGCAGAAACCGGCCAGGATTGAATACAGAAATACGCCCCAAATACGTTTCATATTCTTTTCCTTTCTCTGTCAATGGCTCGTCCGTCAGTCCGGCGACCCGCTCTCCTGGGCTTCCCGGATATGGTCCAGGATGATGGACATAAGCTCTTCTCTGCCTGTCCCCTTCTCTGCGGAGAAGGAGATTACGGGGACCTCTTCCGGCAGCTCCAGGGTCTCACGGATCCGGGCCACATTGGGGCCCCACTCACTCTTTTTAATCTTGTCGTGCTTGTTGGCCACCACGGCAAAGGGCTTTCCGCTGTCCTTAAACCACTGGGCCATGGTGCAGTCATCTGCCGTGGGCTTGTGCCGGACATCCACCAGCAGCAGCCCCAGGGTCAGGAGGCTGGCGTCACCGAACCACTGCTCGATAAGCCTGCCCCACCGGGCCCGCTCCTCCTTGGATACCTTGGCGTACCCGTAGCCGGGCAGATCTACGAAATAGACCTGGTTATCGATGCGGAAGTAATTAATATGGGTGGTCTTGCCCGGGGCAGAGCCCACCCTGGCAAAGTTTTTCCGGCCCAGAAGACGATTGATCACGGAGGACTTCCCCACGTTAGACCGCCCGGCAAAGGCAATCTGGGGCAGGGTGTCCCGGGGGCAGTCCGCAAGCTTTGCTGCAGACCGGATAAACTCCGCATTTTGTGTATTCAGTCTCATACCTCACCTCATGCCTGTTGGAGGGAGGGCCTCTGTTCCCTGCTGCTGATTCCGGTAGTCAGATCTTCCTGAGACGAAACCTCCGCCAGGGGCGGGTGCTCCAGGGCGTTGGCCAGAACCTGGTCCACATGGGACACGGGGATAAAGTGCAGGGCATTGCGAACGGTCTGGTCGATCTTTTCCAGGTCGGCCTCGTTGTCCTTGGGGATGATTACGGTGTGGATTCCGTTGCGCAGGGCCGCCATAGATTTCTCCCTCAGTCCGCCGATAGGCAGGACCCGACCCCGCAGGGTAATCTCTCCGGTCATCGCCACGTCGCCGCGGACAGGGATGCCCGTCAGGGCAGAGACCATGGCCGTACACATGGTGATACCGGCCGAAGGGCCGTCCTTAGGCACCGCCCCCTCCGGGAAGTGGATGTGGATGTCCTTCTCCTTGTAGAAGTTGGGCTCCACCCCCAGCTGAACGGCACGGCTCCGGATATAGGAGAGGGCCGCCTTGGCGGACTCCTTCATCACGTTGCCCAGGTTGCCGGTGATTTCAATCTTTCCGGTTCCGGCCAGCACGTTGACCTCGGCCTCCAGAAGGGTTCCGCCCACAGAGGTCCAGGCCAGGCCGTTCACCAGACCCACCTGGTTCTCCATCCCGTTCTTTTCGGGGTGGTACTTCCGGGGCCCCAGATACTGCTCCAGGTCTGCCCCG
>JABUSR010000065.1 GCA_021442645.1 Ruminiclostridium sp. | reverse complement strand
CGACGCCATTGCGCTGCTGGACAGTTCTCTGATTCGATACTGCGACTGCACCGTGGCAGTGACTGCACCGGAGGACCTGCGGGTCCACCGCATCATGGCCCGGGAGGGCATTTCCGAGGACTACGCCCGCATGCGGGTGAACGCCCAGAAGAAGAGCGATTGGTTCCGGGAGCACTGCGACTATACATTAGATAATACCGAGGCGGATACGGTGGAGACCTTTGCCCAGCGGGCGGTGGCACTGTTCCGCATGATCCTGGAGGAGACCTGACCTATGGAAAAGAAAGAGATGACTGAACTGCAGAAACGGCAGAAGGAGCTCTTCCACCAAAAGACCAACGGCTACGACCGTCTGGCTGAGGGGGAGGAGACCCTGATCCAAGACTACTGCGAGGGCTACAAGACCTTCTTGGATGAGGGGAAGACGGAACGGGAATGCGTAGAGTATGCCATCCATCTGGCAGAGGCGGCCGGATTCCGGCCCCTGGTACGGGGGGAGAACCTTCGCCCCGGCGACAAGGTCTACCGCAACAACCGGGGGAAGGCCCTGACTCTGGCGGTGATTGGAAAGAAGTCCCTGGCGGAGGGCGCAGTGATTGGTGCTGCCCACATCGACTCCCCCCGGCTGGACCTGAAGCAGAACCCCCTCTATGAAGAGAAGGAAATGGCTTATTTGAAGACCCACTATTACGGTGGTATCAAAAAGTACCAGTGGACGACGATTCCCCTGGCCCTCCACGGGGTAGTGGTGCTGGAGAACGGGGAAACGCGTACCATCTGCATCGGGGAGGAACCCGGGGAGCCCCAGTTTACCGTGGGTGATTTGCTCCCCCACCTAGCCGCCGACCAGGCCAAGAGGACCATGGGAGATATCGTGACGGCTGAGCAGCTGAATGTGTTCATTGGCAGCCGTCCCTATGGCCGGGAGGAGGGAAGTGACCGGGTAAAGACAACAATCCTCGCTCTCCTCAACGAAAAGTACGGGATGGTGGAGGAGGACTTCCTCTCCGCAGAGCTCGTGGCCGTCCCCGCAGCCAAAGCGGTGGATATCGGCCTGGACCGCTCCGTGGTGGGTGCTTACGGCCAGGATGACCGGGTGTGCAGCTATGCCTGCCTGAAGGCCTTGCTGGAGTTGGATAATCCTGTGCGCACTGCGGTCTGCGTTCTGGCAGATAAAGAAGAGATTGGATCTGAGGGTGTGTCCGGCATGCAGTCTGCAGCCTTCGACACCTTTATGAGCGACCTGTGCGACGCTCAAGGTGTCCCCCTGAAGGCGTGCTATGAGACGTCTTTCTGCCTGTCTGCCGATGTGACTGCGGCCTACGACCCCAACTTTGCTGAGGCCTATGAGGTCCGCAACAGTGCCTTCTTGAACTACGGCGTGTGCATCAGCAAGTACACCGGCGCCCGGGGAAAGTCCGGGGCCTCGGATGCTTCCGCTGAGCTGCTGGCTAAGGTTCGCAGAGTCTTTGGGGAGAACGGGGTAGTCTGGCAGCTGGCCGAACTGGGCAAGACCGACCAGGGCGGCGGCGGCACCGTGGCCTGCTACATCGCCAACCGCAACATCGATACCATTGACGCCGGGGTACCTGTGCTGTCTATGCACGCACCCTTTGAGACCACTGCAAAGCTGGACTGTTACATGACCTACAAGGGCATGAAGGCGCTGTACAACGCCTGAGCCCCACGACATAGTAAGGAGATGTGATCCTTTGAGTTTTCTTTCTTCCGTTTTTCTGGGGCTGATCCAGGGCGTAGCGGAGTTCCTGCCCATTTCCAGCTCAGGGCATCTGTCCCTGTTCCAGACCTTCTTCGGTATGGATGGGGCGGGACTGTTTCTGGATGTTCTGCTTCATCTGGGCACCCTGATTGCTATTTTTGTCTACTACTGGAAGGACATTGTGGGCCTGGTAAAGGAGTTCATCCGCATGGTGGCCTGTCTCTTCTCCCGGGAGAAGAGGTCCAATCTGAAAAATCTGACGCCCAAGGGCCGTATGATTGTTATGATTATCGTGGCTACCATTCCATTGGTCCTGGTCCTGCCAATTAAGGACAAAGTGGAGGCGCTGTACTCCAATACCCTCTTTGTGGGGTTTGCGCTCATCGTCACCGGCGCGATTCTCTTCTTTTCCGACCGTATGGCCAGGGGGAAGAAGACCGCCAAGTCAGCTACGCTGCTGGATGCTCTGCTGGTGGGCATCGGCCAGGCTTTTGCGGTGGTTCCCGGCCTCTCCCGGTCCGGTACCAC
>JABUSR010000214.1 GCA_021442645.1 Ruminiclostridium sp. | reverse complement strand
ATGGTATGATATTTCATATATATAAGTGGACTTTTTCGCTTTCCTCAAAAGTATACTTTGCCGGACGGGGGCTGACGGGCTCCCGTTCAGGAAACAAGGAGAAAAGGAGTACCCCGATATGCGGTATGTTACGCTCAGAAAACCGCTGGCACTTTTGCTCACGCTGGCAATGGTCTTGTCGCTGCTGCCCGCCATGAGTCTGAGTGCTTTTGCGGTAAATGCCAATGATACGATGCTCTGGCTGCAGTTTAACGCAGCACATAACACGATCACCGGCTTCAACTATCAGGCGGGCAGCTCGCCCGGTGAGATTACCATTCCAAAGGAGCACACTGACGGGACGCTGATCACCGCCATTGGTGATAACGCCTTTTCCGGCTGCGGTCTGACGAAGGTCGAATTTGAGTCCGGAAGTCAGCTTACGACAATCGGTAAATACGCTTTCAGCGGGAATCTCTTTACTGAAATCAATCTGCCACTCACAGTGACGACACTCGGCGTAGGAAGTTTCTATGAGTGCGGAAATCTGAAAAAAGTTGACCTCTCCAACTACAATATAACGGAAATTCCCGCTGATGCATTTCGGAGCTGCGGATCCCTTACAGAGCTCGTATTACCGAACAATCTTGTGAGCATTGGAAGCCGTGCCTTTTATATTCAGGACGGCAAATTAGCCGGTGAAATCAAGATCCCGGCGAGCGTTACAAGTATCGGTACCGCAGCTTTTTATGGGGCGAAGGTTGATACATTTGACCTCAAAGATCATGCTCCCGGAACTATTTCCGGGCAGCCGTGGAATGCCTATAATTCATATGTAAAATGGAAGAGCAATAATGACAGCTCCTGCTTCATCTTCAACAGCGACACCGGCGTGATTTGTGGCATGAAGGGGTATAATCAAGACACTACTCTCCACGACGATGGCACCGGCTGCTCCTCTCCCACCACCCACACAGACGGAACAGTCGTAATCCCGAAAGAGATTAGGAATAATGACGGCGTGACAAAAAAAGTTGTGGCTATCGGCGACGGCGCATTCATGGAACTTACTGCAAGGAATCAGATTACGTCGCTGGCTTTTGCAGCTGACAGTGAAGTGACTTCCCTCGGGAGTTTTGCATTTTATAACTGCACCAAGCTAACAAATATATCGCTTCCATCAAGCTTGAAGCGCATGGAAGACCGTGCAATCGGCGTTACAAAGATATCTTCTATCACGATACCGTATTCTGTTGATTATATAGGATTAAATGCTTTAAATAGTAACACACTCCTAACTGAACTGACCATTGGTGATGAGACCAAGGGTACCGCATTGACAACGATGCCAACCACACTGATTTCAGCCAATATGACCAACTTGAAGACGATTAAGATTCCCGGGGCAACCGTTGGAGCGGTTGCCAATGCACCGTGGGGCGCAGTCTATGCTGATATTATATGGAAAGACGGCACGACTCCGGCACAGATTGTCACAACAACTGACGGGAACTGGGATTTCAATACCGTAACGAATGAACTCGTGAATTATCGCGGGCGTGGTGACGGTACAACAACCTTGCAGGTTCCCGAGTCAGTTGAATACAACGGAACAATTTATATTCCGACCGCAATCGGAGAGAACGCGGTATACAATAAAGGTGCGTTTGTCAATATCGTCATACCCGGTAACATTAAAACCCTCGGACTAAATGCTTTTAGATCAACGAAGATTGTGGGTGAAGACGGAACTGGCGGCACGCTTCAATTGCCCGAAGGCCTGGTCACAATCGTAGGTACAGCATTTCAGGGTTGTCAGCTAAAGGAAATACAGCTCCCAAATTCCTTGCAGTCAATCGGGTATCGATCCTTTATGGATAATCAGTTGACGGAGGTTAAACTGAACGAAGGCCTGACAACGATTGCTTTTTCCGCATTTGCCAATAATAAGATTGCCGGTGAAGTGGTGCTTCCGTCGTCCTTGACCAGCATTGTCGGCGGCGAAACCGGCGCCTTTGCCGGTAATGAAAACATCGACAAATTTATTGTGAAACAGGGTCGGAATGGCGAGGTGCCCGCTACTGCTACTACACCGAAACTTCCGAAGGCAAACCTCACGATACAAGGCGCAGCGCCCTTTGGCGTGGATGGCTGTGCAAATCAGATCTATTATGCGGATGATCCCCGACCGATCCCCAGCCACACGGTGGAAGCCGATGCGGACAAAAACTGGGCAATCATCAAGCTCTCGGTCACAACCTCCGACGAATATACCCTGACAAAGGGGATTTCTCTCGCGGATAACGATGCGGCTG
>JABUSR010000105.1 GCA_021442645.1 Ruminiclostridium sp. | reverse complement strand
TCCCGGGCCAGGGCCTCATCCTCCACCAGGCAGCAGTCGTCAAACAGAGGGGTCACCCCCCGGTCGGCGAGCTGCCCGGCAGCTGCGGGGTCAGCGAGGGTGACCAGGTAGCCGTCAAAGTCCGGCTCCGGCTCAGCGGCCAGTGCGCCGCAGGGCAGCAGGGCCAGGGTCAGCAGGGCAGCGAGGGTAAGGGAGAGCAGACGCTTCAGAGGCTGTACAGGTTTATTCATGAGATCACTTCTTATGCAGGAGATAGGGGTGTGTGCCCGACTATTTTATACACCAGGGGCAGGGACTTCGTCAAGATACCCGAAGGGGCCACGTGAACAGAGAATCTGCTCATCCAATGATTTACAGATGGGCGGTTTTCCTATATAATATGGGATAAAATGGAACAACTGTGTACATGGGGGTGTTATGATGCTGACCAACTTTGCCGTTGTCCTGATGCTGGCCGTCCTGGGGGTCGCCTTCTCCCGGGGGAAGGGGGCCTTTCTCATCGCCGGGTACAATACCATGCCCCGGGAGGAAAAGGCCCGGTATGACCGGGAAAAGCTGTGCCGCTTCATGGGGAAGCTGATGTTCGTCCTCTCCGGGTGCTGGCTGGTGGTGGCCATTGCGGCCCTGGCCGACCTCCGGAAGCTGGTCCGGGCGGGGCAGGTCCTGTTCGCCGGGGCATGTGTGGTGGGGGTCATCCTGGCCAACACCGGGGCCCGTCTGAAGAAATAACAGCAGATTTCTTGTGCAGAACGCTGTTTTGGGGTATAATAAACCATTAAACGTTAGATACTGAAGGAGGAGCCGAGGATGAAGAAGCCTATGACCCTGCTGGCTCTGCTGTGTCTGCTGGCGGTCCTCTGTCTGACCGCCTGCGGCCAGGAGCCCGAGCCCGCACCTGAACCTGAACCGGATCAGACGGATACGGTAGACTACAGTCAGCCCGAGAACTGGGCCTGTTATGAGTCTGGCCGGGAGGGGCTGGACGCCGACGTCTTCTTTGTCTGCCCCACCGTATACGGCGGGGAGGAGCCCTCTAACATGCCCTTGGATGATGCGGACGCCCTGGGCGCTTTCCTGGGGGCCACCAATATGGAGAAGGGCATCTATGATGACAATGCCCGCTTCTTTGCCCCCTACTACCGTCAGGCGGGGCTGCCGGTCTACACTGTCACCGCCGAGGAGGCCGAGCCCTACCTGGTCCGGGCCTATGACGATGTGCGGTATGCCTTCGAATACTACTTGGAGAAGGAGAACAACGGGCGGCCCATCGTCCTGGCCGGGTTCTCCCAGGGGGCCGACCACTGCATTCGACTCATGAAAGACTATGGCAATACCGAGGTGGCTGACCGCATCGTGGCCTGCTACGCCATCGGCTGGCGGCTGACCGAGGAGGAGACCCGGGAGAATCCCTGGCTGAAACCCGCTGCTTCTGCGGAGGACCTGGGGGTTATCGTGGCCTTCAACAGCGAGGCGGAGGCTGTCACGGACTCCCTGCTGATTCCTGAGGGGGTCAAGACCTTTGCCATCAACCCCCTGAACTGGACCGACGACGGAACCCCTGCTGACAGGAGCCTGAACCTGGGGGCCTGCTTCACCGACTACAGCGGGGCCATCCTCCGGGAGATTCCCGCCTTCACCGGCGCCTATCTGGACGACGTGCGCGGGGCCCTGAAGGTCACGGACGTGGCCCCCGACGACTATCCAGCGGTGCTCGATATCTTCTCCCCCGGCGTCTATCATCTCTACGACTACCAGTTCTTTTATCGGAACCTGGAACAGAACGTGCAGGACCGCATCAGCGCCTTCCTGGGCTGAGCCGCCTGCTCACCGGAAAGAGGAGGGTGCCCTGCTATGAACAGAGAGCAGGTCTTCGCCTATGCGGAGGCGCAGTTTGGCACCTTGCCGGACTACCCCTGGATGGACGACAACGCCGTCCTCCGGCATGGGGAGAACAATAAGTGGTATGCGGTGCTCCTCGCCGTGGGGCGGGACCGATTGGGGCTTCCCGGTGGCGGGACCGCAGAGGTCATCAACCTCAAGTGCGGCCCCATCCTGGCGGGATCTCTGCGGACCCGGGAGGGCTTCCACCCGGCCTACCACATGAACAAAGAGCAATGGATCAGCATCCGGCTGGACGGTACCGTCCCGGCGGAGGAGATCCGGCAGTTTATCGACCTGAGCTACAAGCTCACCGGGCCGAAAAAGCGGAAGGGATGAGGGCCGAACGGGCCGCCCCTCCGCATAGAAGGCACCGTGCGCCGCATCGAAGGCGGCGAGGGAGACAACGATGAAAGAAAAGAAGATCCGCTT
>JABUSR010000050.1 GCA_021442645.1 Ruminiclostridium sp. | reverse complement strand
GAAAACAAACAGCGTGGAGTTCCCGGGGGCATACATTGTCGGGTACTGCTCCCCCTCTGCATGCCCCACCACCGATATCGACAGGGTGCCGGAATTCTGCAGCACCTCCCACGGCACCAGTGCCGCCCCGGCGTACTCTACCTCGATGGTCTTTCCGGATCCCCGGAAGATCACCTTCAGGGCCAGCCCGGTCCACGCCTCGTCCGTCTCCAGATCAAATGTATACCGCCCCACGGTGCCGCTGACCAGCGTCTCCTCCGCATCAATGCTGAGCTGCTGCCCATTACAAACCAAATGTATCACGTTGCCACCTCCATCACAATATTACATCCATGTGCACAAAGCTCCCGTCGATCCGGTAGTGGTACGCCACACCGATCTGCGCCCCCACAATGGCATCCACCTGCGCCGAAGTCATGCCGGACACGCAGAAATCCATCGCCGTCCCCAGCTTATGCCGGGAGGTGTCCACGCCGCCCACGTTGGCGTTGTGCTGAGCGCACCTCACTCCGGAGGATACCGTCATAGGCTTCCCGGTGTTCTGCCGGATGCTCTCGGCGATCCGCACCAGCTTCTCGGCAGGTTCCGCCGGGAACCCGTCGCAGTATTTCCCACCGCAGTGGCACCGGAACTCCTCCGGCCGGAAGTACCGGATACTGTCCCACCACCCGGGGAGGGGCTTTTTCGTCCCGGGGTAACATTCCCCGGATGCTTCCTCCGGCGCTTCCTCCGGCGCCGACACGGCCACGCCCATGGCCTCGATCATGGCGACTTCCGTCTCATGGCCGGGAATCCCATCAGTCGCCAGACCGTGGTCGCTCTGGAATGCCTTGCAGGCCGTGGAGGAGTTGACCCCCCACAGCCCGTCCAGCTTCCCGGGCTTATATCCCAGATAGTCCAGAAACGCCTGGGCGTGGATCGCTCTCAGGGCGCTCATCGGTTGGCCCCGGCCAATAACAGGCCCAGAAACGCACCGACAGCCCCGGCCACCGGAACGATCCACAACAGATGCACCACACTGATCATTCTGCCGCCTCCTCATCTCTCGGCAACGCAAACGTCGTTGCCTGCTCCCACTTCTCCGTCTTGCCTCTGACTTTTATTTTCAACATGTAATTACCGGGCATGATAGCGGCGGCAGATGCTACGGTATTGACCAGGCCAACGCTTGTATGATTGACATACCCGGAGGATGTTGTCGAAAACAGCGCTGTCAGCGAACCTGGGTTTGAAATCGTTAATTGTGTGCCTAACGAAACAGTAATAGACTTGCTTTTGATAACGCCATCAATCATTGATGACGCACTGGTTGGGAATCCGTGTATCAGAGTTGGGTTGTCCCTGTTGGCATCCGGCTTGTACACAGAATTCTGCACCAGCAGATTGATTGAAGTATACACCACATCCAGCGAATAAAAACTGATTTCCAGACGTTGCCAGTAGAAATCCAGCGAGTCATTCGAGGTCCACTGATAATTTTCCGGTAAAAGTTTCTCCGCAATAAGGTCTGCCTGTGTCATGACCGTAAAGGTGCCAGTTTTAAGCTGTGATGCTGGCCCCTGTATCTCCCTCTCAACCTCAATATCCCACTCAGACGCACCACCGCCGCTCATGTTGATAATCATGCCGTCACCTCCTGATGCAGTCCAAATATCTGGACAGTTACCGTGCCCTTCGGCAGCTTCTTACACTTCATCGTAATCTGTCCGTCAGCAATCGCCGAAGCGTACACCCCAGCGGAAATATAGTAGTCGTACTTTTCCGCATCGGTGCTCAACGAAGACACGAACACCGTGTCCGTTGCCTTGCACCCGGAGACCGTGATAACCTTGGTGAGTTCGCTCCAGTCCGTAACGGCGATATCTACCGATGTGGAGTAGCTGGCCATCTTATTAACGGATACACTCCCGTTGGAGATTTTGACGTTGTTCACGGCACCGTCTCCAAGTTTGGCATTTGTAACGCCCTTGTTGGCAATCTTCATGGTGGTGATTGCATAGTCTGGAATCTTAGACGTAGTAACAGCCCCGTCCTTGATTTTACTGGTCTCCACCGCATTGTCCGCAAGGTCGCTTGCCGGGATACCTGTTTCCGGCTTGACGTACTTATCATCGCTCCAGCTTTTGATAATATCCTGAGCATCCATCAGATTGGCAGTGGGAAGCCCCGCCTCCTGCCAGCACCCGGCGTCGTCCCAGATGGTGGTAGTGGGGTAGTAACCATGCGCCGTGCCCAGCATCTCCTGCACCTCGGCGGCGGTGAGGGGGGTGGTTGTTGGTGTTGCTAAAAATCCATCTACGATAACATCGTTCTGCGTAATAAAATCAATCCAGTTT
>JABUSR010000229.1 GCA_021442645.1 Ruminiclostridium sp. | reverse complement strand
TATCGCGCTTGAATGGGGTTCAAGAGGCCTTGAGTTCGAATCTCAACACTCGGACCAGAGAGACACTGCCAAAAGGCGGTGTCTCTCTTTTTTCTTCAATTGGAACCTCTCCCCGCGTCGGCAATCGCCCGGAAAGGAAAAACCACGCTGTTTACCCAAAGCGGGCAGCAGCGTGGTTTCAATTTTATGCGTTGGAATAGTTAAAGGTGGACAGGCGCTGGAGAACCACTGCACCCATGGCACGGGTGGTGACCGCATTGGGGCTGAAGGCTCCTTCTGAGCCCTGCAGCAGGCCCAGTGCCGAGCACTTCGCTACGCCGTCCCGAGCCCAGTCTGCAATATCTCCGCTGTCCTTGTATGTACGCAGGTCAAAGGCTTTTGCCTGTGCCCCCTGCAGGGCAGCGTAGCGTGCCAGAGCAACGGCCATCTGCTGACGGGTCATCGGCTCGTTCACACCGAACTGCCCATTGTCCATGCCAACCATCACGGCGGTCTTCTTGGCCCAAGCCGCATAGGGGGCTGCATAATGTCCCTTGGGGATATCCGGGAAACCGGATGCCGTTGCCGTCGCCTGTACCCCGGAGAGCCGCCCCAGGACCGTGACAAACATACCCCGGGTCATGGGGAACTGGGGAGTAAACTCCCCGAACTCATTACCGGTCATGAGTCCCTTTGCCTTCACATAGGAAATGGATTTCCAGGCCCAGTGGGTGTCCAGTCTGGACTCGTCCCAATACAGTTCACTGGCGCAGCGATCCACGCCGGTGTTCTTTGCGCTGTAATAGATGGTACCTGCTTTCGGGTTGATTCCACGGCGCCAGAAGAGCTCCTGCACCGTGACCATTTCAAAGCCCCGGCTCTCCAACTTGGTCAGCAGGGCGTCCAGCCCCTGGGCCGTGCTCTTGACGGTCTCGTGGAGAACTGCGATGTCTCCGTTCTGCATGGTAGATCCGGTATAGCTCACCAGCCGGGTAGCATCCTGATACTTCCAGTCCCCGGTGTCCACGGTGCACCAGATGGTCGGCACATTGGCCACTGCCGCCACGTGGCTGTTATAGCTGCCGTAGGGCGGGCGCAGATAGAACCCCGTGTTCCCGGTTCCCGAAAGGCCGGTGATCTCCGCCAGGACCTGCGCAGAACTGGTCACCTCTTTCCGGATAACAGCATCGCTGCTCTTGGCCAGATAGGGATGGCTGTAGGTATGGTTGCCGATCTGATGCCCCTCTGCCACCATTCTGCGGATTTGCGGGGCATAGTTCCAAGCCTTGTATCCATTCATGAAGAAGGTCGCCTTGGCTCCGTGCTTTTTCAGCACATCCAGGATGGCGTCGGAGTAGGGCCCGGGGCCGTCGTCAAAGGTCAGGCAGGCCAGTTTCTGCCCGGGGCGGTCGTAGCCCGAGGCTCCCAGAACCGGCGTCACCAGGCTCATGGCCAGTGTCATGGTCAACAGGGCCGTCAGCAGACGGGTCGCTTTCTTTTTCATATACTCCCTCCCATTCTCAGTTTTTCTTATTATACAGCCTTACTCTATCTCACTTTCTTTCGACTGTCAACACCAAAGTGGATGCAGCGCCCGTCTCCCCTGTGCAGGATTCCCATTGACTTTTGGTCCTCTCCCGTGTAAAATGTGCGGTACCGAACAATTTGACACCGAACAGTCAGGAGGAATGCCTGTGAACGCTCCCCCAGCCGGTCCTGCCTCTATGGTGGGTCCTCACATCAAATACCTCAACCATGCATTTTCCAGAAAGTTCTCTGAAGTCGCCCGGAGCCGTGGCATAGATGCGTTCTCTGTCATCCACGGCCATATTTTGGGTTTCCTCTACTGTAACCAGGAGAAGCCCGTTTATCAGAGAGACCTGGAAGAAACCTTCAACATCACCCGCTCTTCGGTGACCGGCGTCGTACAGCTGCTGGAAAGGAATCGCCTCATCACCCGCCGGAGCGTAGCGGATGACGCCCGGCTGAAACAGCTCTGCCTCACCCCCCAGGGAATCAAGCTCTGCCTCCAGACCAAACAGGCCCTGGACCAGGTAGAGACGTTGGCCGTCCGGGGGCTGTCCCCGGAACAGGTGGAGACGTTCCTCTCCCTCTGCCGAATCATCGAGGGAAACCTCAGCAACAACAAGGAGTGAATCCATGCTTAAAACTATCCTATCCCAAGTAAAAGAATTCAAGCGAGACTCCATCCTGACCCCCCTGTGCATGCTGGTGGAAGTTGCCATGGAAATGGTCATCCCTCTGCTCATGGCCTCCATCATCGACCGCGGTGTGGAGGTGGGCGACATGGGCCATATCACCAAGGTCGGCTGTCTCATGTTGGTCATCGCCCTCATCGGGCTCGTC
>JABUSR010000076.1 GCA_021442645.1 Ruminiclostridium sp. | reverse complement strand
CAGGTCATCGGTGCCACCACCCTCACGGAGTACCGAAAGCACATCGAAAAGGACTCCGCCCTGGAGCGCCGCTTCCAGCCCGTGGTGGTCAATGAGCCCTCCATCGAGGACTCCATCGAGATTATCAAGGGAATCGCCCCCTATTACGAGTCCTTCCACCACGTGAAGATCACCCCGGATATCGCCCGACTGGCCGTGCTGATGTCCGAGCGCTATATTACTGACCGCTTCCTGCCGGACAAGGCTATCGACCTCATCGACGAGGCCTGCTCCGACGCCAACCTGAAGAACAAGGCTCTGGCCCGCACCCTGGAGCTCCAGAAGGAGCTGGACGACATCGCCGTGGAGCGCGAGGTCATGGTGGAGGATTCCGGCGACCGCGCCTACGAGCGCCTGGCCGAACTGCGGAGCAAGGAGCTTCAGCTCCTGCAGGAAAAGCGGGACCTGGAGGAGCAGGAGGCCCCCGCCCTGACCCTGGAGAGCCTGGCACGGGTGGTGGAGCTTTGGACCAAGATCCCCGCCAGCACCATCCGGGAGCAGGAGTACGAACGCCTGGCCAAGCTGGAGGACCGCCTGAAGGAGTCCATCATCGGCCAGGACGAGGCCATCTCCGCTGTGGCTGCCGCCATCCGCCGGAACCGGGTGGGCGTCTCCTCCAAGCGCAAGCCCGTCTCCTTCATCTTTGTGGGCTCCACCGGCGTGGGTAAGACCGAGCTGGTCAAGCGCATGGCCGAGGACCTCTTCCACGCCCCCGAGTCCCTCATCCGCCTGGATATGTCCGAGTTCATGGAGAAGCACAGTGTCTCCCGGATCATCGGCTCCCCGCCCGGCTATGTGGGCTATGACGAGGCTGGCCAGCTCACCGAAAAGATCCGCCGGAAGCCCTACTCCGTGGTCCTCTTCGACGAAATTGAAAAGGCCCATCCCGACGTTCTGAATATCCTTCTGCAGATTCTGGACGACGGCCATATCACCGACGCCCAGGGCCGCGTGGTCAACTTTGAGAACACCGTTATCGTGATGACCTCCAACGCAGGCAGCGACAGCTCCTCCGGCCCCCTGGGCTTCGGAAAAACCGCCAACGAGCAGACCAAGGATAAGGCCATGAAGGCCCTGCAGCAGTTCCTGCGGCCTGAGTTCATCAACCGCGTGGACGAGGTAGTCTGCTTCAACCAGCTCTCCGAGGATAATTTCCGGGCCATCGCCCGCATCATGCTCAAAGAGCTCCATGATGTGCTGGCTGAGAAGAGCCTGACCTTCGTGTGGGAGGAGGCCATATTGGACGTGCTGGTGAAGGACTCCTACTCTGTCACCTACGGCGCCCGGAACCTGCGCCGGTACATCCAGAAGCAGCTGGAGGACCCCATCGCCACCCGCATCATCGAAAGCTACCTCCACCCCATCTCCGCCCTGAAGGCCGTGGCCCAAGACGGCAAGATCCAGGTGCTGGCCCTCTGAGCAGCGGCTCCGCTCCCCGTCGGGGAATCGCGGCAATCGCCCCTTGTGCGGGAATAAACACAGAAAACACAAACCTGCCGCCTGTGGAAGCTTATTCTACAGGCGGCAGTTCTGTCTTGTCGATTAAGTTTCGTGATACTGGCGCTCCAGCCATGCCATGAGGAGCCGCACGATGCGCTCCTGCTGGTTTTCCGTCAGCTCCTGGCCCCGGGGCACCCGGTACCACTTCTCCAGGCAGCCCCGGCAGCAGCAGGCACAGGCGTGCATGGCCTTAAAGCTGGGGTGCCCTCGCATAGGCGTCTGCTTGCCGTCGTTCACCGGGCAAGCCGGTGCCAGCTTCTGCCGGACGAAGTCCGCCGTGTGGCGTCGGATGACGTCATAGCCTTTCTCCTCCAGGTAGGCTCGCTCCTTCTGAGTCAGGTGAAAACCCGAGCGGAATTTGGACCGGCTCAGCCGCTCCAGGGTCTGGTCGATGGTGGGCATGGGGGTTCTCCTTTGTATGCGTCGGGCGTAGCTGTCTACCGGACCCGGCGAAAACTCTGATAACGACGCTTTCATTGTACTACACCGGGTTCTTCTGTCAAGTCTGTTTTGAAGGGATACACGCAGGTAAAACTTGTTCGTGTTTATTTGAGTCTTATTTTTTACTGCATATCCCTTGTGTAATCAGAAATTGATTGAGACTTTGTATCTGACATGGTAAAATATAGGGGTAAATTCTATCCGCTGCGCCGAGATACGAAGCCCGAACAAGAGGGAGTGAACCCATGGAATTTGAAGTCATACGCAGCAAGCGCAAGTCCATAGGGCTTGAGATTAAAAACGGCAAGCTACTCATCCGGGCCCCTATACAGGCCACCAACGAGCAGATTAACGCCTGCATGCTGAAGCACAGGTCCTGGAT
>JABUSR010000152.1 GCA_021442645.1 Ruminiclostridium sp. | reverse complement strand
TAGATGCTTCAAAAGCGCTGATTAAAAATGTCTATTTTTAATCAGCTTTGAGTATCAGATAATCTGGAAGAGGTAAAATTTCAGGTACTCGGTCTCGGGCACGCCCCAGAGGATGGGGTGGTCGGGGGACTGGCGGCGGTCCTCGATCTGCCGCAGGCTTACGGCGGCATCGGCGGCGGCCTCCCGAAGCATTTGGCAGAAGAGATCGGGGGTCATGAAGTGGGAGCAGGAGCAGGTGGCCAGGTAGCCGCCCCGGGGCAGGAGCTTCATGGCCTTCAGATTAATCTCCTTGTAGCCCCGGAAGGCGTTCTTCACGGTGGCCCCGCTCTTGGTGAAGGCAGGGGGGTCCAGGATGATGTAGTCGTAGGGGGACTTCTTCTCCCCGGCCAGGTCGGTGAGCAGGTCGAAGACATCGGCCCGGACGGCCTCCACCTTGTGCTCCAGCCCGTTCAGGGCGGCGTTGCGCCGGGTGAGGGCCACGGCATCCTTGGAGATGTCCACGGCGGTGACCTGCTCGGCCCCGGCCAGGGCACAGTTGAGGGCGAAGGCGCCGGTGTGGGTGAAGCAGTCCAGCACCCGCTTGCCGGGGGCCAGGGCGGCGGCGGCCCGGCGGTTGTACTTCTGGTCCAGGAAGAAGCCGGTCTTCTGGCCGTTGATATAGTCCACATCGTACCGGACGCCGTTTTCGGTGACGGTCACATGGCCGTCCAGGTCGGTGGAGAGGCCGGGGAGGGGATAGAACCCCTTCTCCTGGGGGATGCCCTCCTTGACACGGAGGGCGGCTTCGTTCCGCTCATAGAGGGCCCGGACCCGGATGCCGTACCCGGCCAGCAGGTCTACCAGCTGGGGGTAGAGGATGTGCTTGACGCGCTCCATGCCCAGGGAGAGGACCTCGGTGACCAGAATATCGCCGAAGAGGTCCACAGTGAGGCCGGGGAACTGGTCGGCCTCCCCGAAGATGAGGCGGGAGGCGGAAAAGTCGGGGCCCATGACGGTGCGGCGGTACTCCAGGGCGTACCGGAGGCGGCGGCGCCAGAAGGCCTCGTCAAAGCGGTCGTTGGTATTTCTGGAGAGGAGGCGGACCCGGATCTTGGAGTTATCGTTGAGGAACCCGGCACCCAGCCAGCGGCCCTTCTGGGTGACCACATCGACGATGTCTCCGTTCTCCGCCGGGCGGTCGGGGCCGGTGGTCTCTGCCCCATAGACCCAGGGGTGGCCCGCCCGCAGAGCACGGGCGGCTTTTTCGTTGACGGTGATGATGGGGTAGGGACGTGCAGCCATAGGGGGGACCTCCTGCTCTCGGGTTGGTTCAGTGGCAATAGTGTAGCATATCCCGGCCCCCGGTGCAAGACTCTGGTATTTTGGCAGGGGCCGTGGTACAATGAAGAAAAGAAACCAACACGGCAGAGAAGGAGGGCTTGGCATGGAGAGAGGCATCCGCCTGGTGGCGCTGGATATCGACGGAACCCTGCTGAACAGTCAGAAGGAGATCTCCCCCCGGGACCGGGAGGCCCTGGAGCGGGCGGCAGCCCGGGGGATCCACCTGGTGCCGGTCACCGGTCGCCCGGCCAAGGGGCTGCCCCCGGCGGTGCTGGAGCTGCCCGGCCTGCGGTATGCGGTGACCTCCAACGGGGCCACCATTCGGGACCTGAAGGAGGACCGATTCCTGCTGGAAGAACACCTGAGCCCGGAGACCTGCCTGAAGGTCCTGGACGCCTGCCGGGACGTACCCATGGTGCGGGAGGTCTTCCGGGAGGGGGTGGGCTACCTGACGCAGGCAGACCGGGATATCCTCTGCGCCCGGTATGAGGGGACCCCCATGCTGGGGTATGTGCTGGGGACCCGGCATGTGGTGCCCGGCACCCTGGAGGAATTCCTGCAGGAGGACTGCCGGCCGGTGGAGGAGCTCTTCTTCCTGACGGACAGCCCGGAGGAGAAGATCGCCCTGCGGGAGCGGCTCTCCGCCCTGCCGGGAATCAGCTTTGCCGACCCCTTCCCCAACGACCTGGAGGTCCTGGCGGGGGGCATCGACAAGGGGAAGGGTTTCCTCTATCTGCTGAACCTGCTGGGCATCGACCCGGCGGAGACCCTGGCCCTGGGGGACGGGGGGAGCGACCTGCCCCTGCTCCGGGCGGCGGGGATCGGCGTGGCCATGGGCAACGCACTGCCCTTCGTGCAGGCGGAGGCCGACTGGGTCACCGCTACCTGCGATGAGGGCGGGGTGGCCCTTGCGCTGGAGAAATTTTTGTGAATTAGACTTTTGGAAAAAAGCAGAGATTTTTGCGAAAGTTGGGGCTGTGGGGAAGAGGAAAGGCGGGAGTATCTCTCCCTCAGTCAAAAATTGGAAATTTTTGACAGCTCCCT
>JABUSR010000196.1 GCA_021442645.1 Ruminiclostridium sp. | reverse complement strand
ATCAACCGCCCTTTGCGCGGCTCTTAGATGCTTCAAAAGCGCTGATTAAAAATGTCTATGCTTAACCAGCTTTGAGTATCAGGAGTTGAATCCTATGAACCGTGCCCTTTCTCCCCAGGCTCTGGCCCGGGTACAGATCATCACCGCCATGACTGCCTTTGGCACCATCGGCCTCTTTGTACGCGCCATCGGTCTGCCCTCCAGCATCATCGCCCTGGTTCGGGGTGTGGTGGGTGCAGCCTTCCTGCTGCTGGTTTTGGTTCTCCGACGGGCCCGCCCGGACCGGGGTACCATCCGGAAAAATCTTCCCCTTCTATGCCTCTCCGGTGCAGCCATCGGCTTTAACTGGATTCTCCTCTTCGAGGCCTACCGGTACACCACCGTAGCTACCGCCACCTTGTGCTACTACTTCGCTCCCATCTTCGTCACCCTGTTCTCCCCTCTTCTTCTGGGGGAGCGCCTGGCCCGTCGAAAGCTTTTCTGCGTCGTGGCCGCCCTGGCAGGCATGGTCCTGGTCTCCGGGGTGCCCCAGACGGGCCTGCCCTCCCTGGCCGAGGCCCGGGGCATCCTCTTCGGCCTGGGGGCCGCTGTCCTCTACGCCAGTGTAGTCCTGATGAACAAGAAGATCGACGGTGTCGGTGCCCTGGACAAGACCACGATCCAACTGGCTGCCGCCGCCGCAGTCCTCCTGCCCTACACTCTGGCCACCGAGGACTTTACCGCCCTCTCCCCCTCCCTCCTGTCGGTGGTCCTTCTTCTGATATTAGGTGTGGTCCACACCGGCGTGTGCTACACCCTCTACTTCGGGTCTCTGTCCCATCTCCCCGCCCAGACCGCCGCCCTCTTCAGCTACATCGACCCGGTGGTGGCCATCCTCCTTTCCGCCCTTCTTCTGGGAGAACCCCTGGGCCTGCTGGGTGCTGTAGGCGCCGTGCTGGTCCTGGGCTCCACCTTAGTCAGTGAGCTGACCTGAGAAATTTTTCACCCTGCTCGCCCTCCGGACTTGCGGCAATTCGAAAGAACGGCTATAATGTAGCTGGTATATGATAATTTTATGCAAGGAGTGACTCCTATGAAACGATTTTCCGCCCTGTTCCTCGCCCTTCTGCTTGCCCTGTCCCTGTGTGCCTGCGGCAGCAGCTCCGTTGACATCACAGGCAAGTACCTCTGCACCTCTATCGTCATGAACGATGTGGATCTGGGCAGCAGCGGGGAGTGGCTGGAACTGAACGAAGACGGCACCGCCTCCATCTTTATCAGCGGCCAGAGCCGCAGCGCCGAATACACCTTAGAAGAAGGCGCTTTCACCCTGACCATCAACGGCCAGACCTCCGGTACCGGCACCCTGGAAAGCGGTGTTCTCACCATGGACTTCATGGGCATGACCTGCATCTTCCGGCAGGAAGCCCCCGCCGAGTCCTGACGCCCTTCCCCGGATTTGAGTTTCTCCTATGTGTAAGCGATCCGTCCTCTCGGTCCTGGCCCTGTGCCTGGCCCTGTGCCTGTGCGCCTGCGGCGACACCGGTGAAAGAGCCCAGCCCGGGAACAGCCATACCGCTCCCAATGACCCCAACCTGGGCCTGTATCTGTGCACCTCCGTGAAGGTGGACGACATGGATGTAGGGGCCGCCGGCCAGTGGATCCAACTGGAGCCCCAAGGCAAGGCCATCCTCTCCCTCACCGATGAGACTGACGAAGGTCAGTGGTCCCTCGCCGGTTCCTCCTTCACCCTCACCGTAGCCGATAAGACGGTGGCTGCAGGTACCCTGGACCGGGGTGTTCTGACTCTGGACCTGCTGGGGGCCCAGTGCGTCTTCCTGCGGGATGGCGCAGCGGCTCCTGAATCCGACGGCACCGAGTCAGCCAACACCCCCGAAGGGGAGGACGACCTGCCGCCGCCGGGCTTTGCCTACCTCTCCTGCTACGGCGACCTCTACCGCATCACCTACCCCACCGACCGCTTTTGGCCCTCTTCCGACGGCCTCACCGACCTGGTGGGCCAGGACGGCACCCTGGTCTGGCTCACCAGGCTGGACAGCAAAGAGGCCGCAGAGCAGTGGCTCACCGGCTATGCCGCCAGGGCCAACGACCCCAACGGGTCCGTCTGTGAACTCCTTTCTCTCACCGTGGCCGAGTACCCGGCCACCGCCGTCGTCTACCAGGATGGCCAGACGTGGCACAGTGCCGTTGTGGTGGAGTTTGGAAAGAACAAGGGCAGCCATTCCTGCCCCATGTACGCCGCCTGCCTCTCCTTCTCCGGCCCCAGCCGGGAAGCCGTATGGAACGAGATCACCCAGGCCATGGCGGCCAGCCTCTCCCTTACCCTCTGACCCTTTTAGGAGGTCCCCTATGGTACAGAAACGACTGTTCCTCCTCGCCTTGGC
>JABUSR010000270.1 GCA_021442645.1 Ruminiclostridium sp. | reverse complement strand
ACATCGTCCCGGATCTGGAAGGCCAGACCCAGCTTGCGGGCATAGGCCGCCACGGCCTCCTCCTCTTCCGGGGTACTCCCGGCGGCGATGGCCCCCAGGCGGACGGCGGCCTCAATCATGCAGCCGGTCTTCAGGTTCTGAATCTGCAGGATTTCCTCATAGGTCAGGGTCTTCCCCTCCCCCAGGAGGTCCAGTACCTGGCCCCCGGCCATTCCGGCAGGGCCGGCGGCCTGAGACAGGCACGCCACGCCCCGGACTATCTGTTCCGGGCTGAGCTCGGCCTGGGCCAGCACGCCGAAGGCGGCGGTCAGCAGGCTGTCTCCCGCCAGCACCGCCATGGCCTCGCCGTATACTTTATGGTTGGTCGGCTTGCCCCGGCGGAGATCATCGTCGTCCATACAGGGCAGGTCGTCATGAATGAGAGAATAGGTGTGAATCATCTCCAGCCCGCAGGCGAAGGGCAGGGCCTTTTCCGCCCGGCCGCCAAAGAGACGGCAGGCCGCCAGGGTGAGCACTGGGCGGATCCGCTTGCCGCCGGCCAGGAGGCTGTAGGTCATGGCCTCCTTCAGATTACCCAGCTGGGGCCACCGGTCTGCATAGCGGGCCAGGGCCTGCTCTACCAGAGCCTGGTCCTCGGCCAGCTGCTTTTTTACGTCCATGCACTCACTCCTCGGGCTCAAAGGGTTCCGCCACAAGCTCCCCGGTGGCATCCGTGCGGAGCTTCATCACCTTCTGCTCGGCCTTGTCCAGCATGGCGGAGCACTGCTTCATGAGCTTGGCCCCCTCCTCGTAGAGAGAGAGGGCATTTTCCAGGGGGTGGTCCCCTGCTTCCAGTTGTGCCACAATCTCCTCCAAGCGGCCCATGGCCTGCTCAAAGGTCAGCTTCTTTTCCGCCATTTGGTCTTCTCCTTTTTCTCTGCGGTGCAGGTGATTACCCCGTCGGGGACCAGGACCCGAAGGGCCTCCCCCGCCTGCACCTGCTCTATGGTAGATACGACAGTCCCGTCGTCCTTCTGTGTAATCGTATAGCCCCGGCTCAGGACCTTGAAAGGGCTCAGAGCGTCTAAGGATGCCGCCAGGCGGCCCATCCGCTGCCGCTCCTCTCCCAGGCAGCGCTCCATGCTGTGGACCAGACGCTGCTGTTGGTAGTCCAGAAGCAGCCGCTTCTCCTGAATGCCCCGGAGAGGAGACTGGAGGAAGGGGCTGCTGCCCAGCCTCCGGAGGGTATCCCGCTCATGCTGGAGGCGACGGTCCATAGACCGCTGCAGCCGGGCGTCCAGGTGCTCCAGGGTGTCCATAAGCTCTGCCCGGTCGGGCACGGCCAGCTCTGCGGCATTGGAGGGCGTGGAGGCCCGCAAATCGGCTACGAAATCCGCGATGGTCACATCGGGCTCATGGCCCACGGCGGAAATCACCGGGATCTCCGAGCGGTAGATGGCCCGGGCCACCCCCTCGTCATTGAAGGCCCACAGGTCCTCCATAGATCCGCCGCCCCGGCCGGTGATAATCAGGTCGGCCATCTGACAGGCGTTCACCAGGTCGATACCCTGGGCAATCTCCTGGGGGGCCTCCTCCCCCTGGACTCGCACCGGAACCACCAGCACCCGGGCCAGCGGGTAGCGGGCTCTCAGAATGCGGATCATATCCCGCACTGCTGCGCCGGCCGGCGAGGTCACCAGGGCAATGGTCTTGGGGTGGGCAGGGATGGGCTTTTTATGGGCAGGGTCAAAAAGGCCCTCCCGGTGCAGTCGGTTTTTCAGCTGCTCAAAGGCGAAGGCCAGCTCCCCGACCCCGTCCGGAACCATGGTGCTGCAGTAGAGCTGGTAAGCCCCGTCCCGGGGAAAGACCGACACCCGGCCGGATACCACCACCTTCATCCCGTTTTCCGGCCGGAACCGGAGGGACATGGCTTCCCGCCGAAACAGGACGCAGCGGATGCTGCTCTCCGCGTCTTTCAGGGAAAAGTAGTGGTGCCCGGAAGGGTACACTTTGTAGTTGGATATCTCACTGCGTACCAGCACATTGGCCAGGACCCGGTCCCGGTCCATGAGCTGCTTGACATACTGGTTGAGGGCAGTGACGGAAATGGGTTCAGTCATGCTCGTTTTCCTTGTTGTGCCGCCGCCAGGTGAGGATGGCGACGCCCATGGCGTTGTCCGTGGAAAAGCGGGGCTCGGCAAAAACCGCCCCGCAGGCCTCCACCATAGTCTCCCGCAGAAGCCGGTTGGACGCCACACCGCCGGCGCAGAGAACCGGGAGGCCGGGGTACTGCTTCAGGGCCTGGCGGGTGGCCTTCTCCACCCCGAAGGTGATGGATGCCAGCACGTACCGGCAGATGTCCGCGGGGGCTGCGCCCTGCTCTGCCAGTGCGTTCATCTTATTCTCAATGCCGGAGAAGGAAAAGG
>JABUSR010000093.1 GCA_021442645.1 Ruminiclostridium sp. | reverse complement strand
TAGATGCTTCAAAAGCGCTGATTAAAAATGTCTATTTTTAATCAGCTTTGAGTATCAGTCGATGTGTTTGACTTCGAATACTGCGGAGCGGTAGAAAGTCATTTCGCCTGCTGCGCGTACTGTGGTCCCGGGCGGTTGTTCTGTTATGCGCTGAGAAGTTCCTCCAGGCGGGCGCGGATGAGGCCCATGAGTTTGCGGTTTTCGGGCATCTCCTTCAGCTCGGCGGGGTCGCACAGGACGGCCAGATCCTCAGAGAGGTAGCCTTCCTCGAAGACGTCCAGGCCGGCCTGGTTCAGGCAGTCGGCGAAGCGGACCAGATCGGGGTTGCCGTCCAGCTCGCCCCGCTTCTTCAGGGCACCGGCCCAGGCGGCCATGGTGGCCAGGGGGTTGGAGGAGAGGGCCTCCCCTTTCTGGTGGCGGCGGTAGTGGTCGGTGATGGTGCCGTGGGCAGCCTCGTATTCGAAGTTTCCGTCGGGGCTCACCAGCACGCTGGTCATCATGGGCAGGGAGCCGGAGGCGGCGGCGATGAGGTCGCTCATCACGTCGCCGTCGTAGTTCTTGCAGGCCCAGATCATGCCGCCCTGGGAGCGGATGACCTTGGCGGCCACGTCGTCGATGAGGGCGTAGCGGTAGGTGAGGCCGGCGGCCCGGAATTTTTCCTGGTACTCCTCCTCGAAGACCTTCTGGAACAGTAGCTTGAAGGTCTGGTCGTAGTCCTTGGAGATGGTGTCCTTGGAGGAGAACCACACGTCCTGGCCCACTTCCAGGGCATAGGTGAAGCAGCTCCGGGCGAAGGAGAGGATGGAGGCATCCCGATTGTGCATCCCCTGGAGAACGCCGGGGCCTTTAAAGTCGAAGACGGTCTGGCGGGAGGTCTCCACGCCGTTTTCATCGGTGAAGACCAGCTCGGCCTTGCCGGGGCCGGGGACCCGGTACTCTACGGCCTTGTAGATATCGCCATAGGCGTGGCGGGCGATGGTGATGGGCTTCTTCCAGCAGGAGACCACGGGCCGCACCTTGGAGATCAGGATGGGCGCCCGGAAGACGGTGCCGTCCAGGGCGGCGCGGATGGTGGCGTTGGGGGATTTCCACATCTGCTTCAGGTTGTACTCCTCCATGCGCTGGAGGTTGGGGGTGATGGTGGCGCACTTGACGCCGATGTGGAGCCGCTTGATGGCCTCGGCGGCCTGGACGGTGACCTGGTCGTCGGTGGCGTCCCGGTTGGGCAGGCAGAGGTCGTAGTACTCGGTGTTCAGCTCCACGAAGGGCAGGATGAGCTCTTCCTTGATCATGGCCCAGAGGATGCGGGTCATTTCATCCCCGTCGAGCTCCACGATGGGGTTGGGCATTTTGATTCTTTCCATGGTATCTTCCCCTTATGCGTTCTGTGCGGCGTAGTGGTTCATGAGGCAGCCGGTGAGCAGCAGCTCCCGCTCCTCGCCGGTGGTGTTCTTCAGGTAGAGGGTGATGTCCTGCAGGCCCTGGGCGGTGACCGCCTTGGCGGGGAAGACGTCGTCTCCGTTTTCTACCTTGGCCTTTACATCGGGAACGTAGATGAAGTCGCCGGGCTGGCAGGTGAATTCGTCGCCCTCAGCCAGGGTGAAGGGGAGCATGCCCCAGTTGACGCAGTTGGAACGGTAGCGCTTGGTGGCGAACTCATAGCAGATGTTGGCGCAGCCGCCCAACACCCGCTGGCAGGAGGCGGCCTGCTCCCGGGCGGAGCCGTCACCGGGCTTGTTGGCGAAGATGACGGAGCCGATCTGCAGGTCGGGCAGGATGCTGTCATCCAGGCCCAGGGTATCCAGAGCGGCCTTGACTGCGGGCGCGGCGGAACCGGCCTGACGGGCGGTCTCCAGCTCCTGGGTGGCCAGGGCGCGGGGGACGTAGTCGGGGTCCCGGCGGGACAGGGCGAAGGAGGCCAGCTTCATGGGGTTGGAGCGGTAGGACGAGGTCTCGCCGGAGGGGATCAGCTCATCGGTGGTGGTGACGGGATCCCGGAGGACGGAGGCCACCTGCATGAGCAGGTTGCCGGACAGTGCGGGAATCTTGGGCCACTCGGCGATGTTGGGGCCGAAGCGGAGGTCGTAGTCGGCCTGGGCCTTGCCGAAGCCGAAGTAGACCCGGCGGTCATAGACCCGGGCGTCGAAGGTCCGCTTGCCCTGCTTGGGCTGGGTGTAGGAGACCTCGGTGGCGGGGGTCAGGATGCCGTGGTTCCGGGCAGTGGCGGCGATGGAACGGGCGTCCATGAGGACGACCCCGGCCAGCTGGCCGTCACCGGGCTTGGAGCCCTCCCGGTTGGGGAAGTTACGGGTGGTGTGGCGGACGGACAGACCGCTGTTGGCGGGGACATCCCCGGCGCCGAAGCAGGGGCCGCAGAAGCAGGGCTTGAACAGAGCACCGGCCTCCAGCAGGGACTGCTGGATCCCGTT
>JABUSR010000274.1 GCA_021442645.1 Ruminiclostridium sp. | reverse complement strand
AAAAAAGAGGGCGACCCAAACGGGTCGCCCTCTGCGATATCTTTGAAACTTACAGGATGGAGAATGCCAGGATCAGGCCGGAGAACACGATGGAGACCGTGGAGCACAGCTTGATGAGAATGTTCAGAGCGGGGCCGGAAGTATCCTTGAAAGGATCGCCGACGGTGTCACCCACGACAGCAGCCTTGTGCTGGTTGGAGCCCTTGCCGCCATGGTTGCCTCTCTCGATGTACTTCTTGGCGTTATCCCAGGCACCGCCTGCGTTGGACATGAAGACTGCCATGGCGAAACCGGTGACGGAGACGCCGCCAAGCAGACCAACCACGCCCGTGGGGCCGAGAATCAGACCGGTGACGATGGGAACAATGATAGCCAGGAGAGCGGGAGCGACCATCTCATGCAGAGCGCCCTTGGTGCACAGAGCCACGCAGCTTGCATAGTCGGGGTCGGCTTTGCCTTCCATGATACCGGCGATTTCCTTGAACTGTCGGCGGACTTCCACGACGATAGACTGGGCAGCCTTCTGGACGGAGCTCATGGTCATAGCGGAGAAGACAAAGGTCAGCATTGCGCCGATGAACAGACCAACCAGGACGGTGGGGCTGGTCAGGGTGAAGTTCAGGGTCTCAGTGGTTCTGGTCTGAACGATGTTGACGTAGGAGACCAGCAGAGCCAGAGCGGTCAGGGAAGCAGAGCCGATGGCAAAGCCCTTACCGGTAGCTGCGGTGGTGTTGCCCAGGGAGTCCAGAGCGTCGGTACGGTCACGGACTTCTTCAGGCAGGCCGGACATCTCAGCGATACCGCCGGCGTTGTCGGCCACGGGGCCGTAAGCGTCGGTTGCCAGGGTGATGCCCAGGGTGGACAGCATGCCGACAGCAGCGATGCCGATGCCGTACAGGCCGCGGTTAAAGGATTCAGCAAAAGCACCGTTGGCATCCATAATTTCGACAGAGCCGCCTGCTGCGAAGTAGGAAATCAGGATAGCAGCGGCAACAATCAAGATGGAAGCCATGGTGGACATCAGGCCCAGAGAGATACCGCCGATGATGATGGTGGCGGAACCGGTCTCAGAAGCGGCAGCCAACTTCTTGGTGGGCTTGTAGTTATCGGAAGTGAAGTACTCGGTGAAGTAACCGATCAGGCAGCCACCTGCCAGACCGCAGAGGATGGCGATGTAGATACCCAGCCAGCCCTCGCCGATGATGAAGTAGCTCAGAGGAGCGGCCACAACGGCGGACAGAATAGAGGCGGAATAGGTACCGGTACGCAGAGAGGTCAGCAGGGACTTCTGGGTGGCGTCTTCCTTGGTCTTGACCAGGAAGGTGCACAGGATGGAGCAGATGATACCGGCAACGGCGATAGCCATGGGCAGCAGCATACCGTTCCAGCTGTAGCCGGCGGTGGCGCCCAGAGCGAAGGTTGCCAGCAGAGAACCGACATAGGACTCATACAGGTCAGCGCCCATGCCGGCCACGTCGCCCACGTTGTCGCCCACGTTGTCGGCGATGGTTGCGGGGTTACGGGGGTCATCTTCGGGGATACCGGCCTCGACCTTACCAACCAGGTCGGCGCCCACGTCAGCGGCCTTGGTGTAGATACCGCCGCCCACACGGGCAAACAGAGCCATGAAAGATGCACCGATGCCGTTCATAACGATGATGTTGCCCAGGGCAACAGGATCGGCGATGCCGGCAGCATAGTGGAGGATGCAGAACCAAATGGAAATATCCAGCATACCCAGGCCGACCACGGTGAAGCCCATAACGGCACCGGAGGAGAAGGCCACGCGCAGGCCGCGGTTCAGGCTTTCAGAAGCAGCCTGTGCGGTGCGGGAGTTGGAGTTGGTAGCAATCTTCATGCCGATGAAGCCGGCCAGCATGGACCAGATACCACCGGTAAGGAAGGCGAAGGGGGTGAACTTGGACAGCATGCTGCCGCCGCTTGCGAAGGCGATAATCACCAGAACGATGAAGACTGCCACGAAGACCTTAGCGACGGTAGTGTACTGATGCTTCAGATATGCGTTGGCACCCTCACGGATGGAAGCCGCAATCTTCTTCATTGTGTCATTGCCTTCGGAGAAGGTCATGACCTTGTTGCGTTGGACCAGAGCAAAAATCAGTGCCAGGGCGGCGCCGATAAAGCCGATCCACATGTAATTTTCCACAAACGACACTCCTTTTCTAATTTTTCGTCCGGTGCCAAAAGCATCGGACATTAAAATAACATATAGATTTTAGCACAATGACAACAATTTGCAAGCCTAAGTAGAGGGGCCGCTTCTATTTCCCCATATTTTCACAAAATGAGCGGAAAATGGTGGGGGTTTTTGGGTAAAAAAACAGAGCATCCCGAGGTCTATGCCGAGAGAAACCGTAGGATTTCACAGCGTTCCTCCGGAAGGACTCCGGAGAGGCAGAAAACGGGGGGATTTCTGCCTGTTCAGCAGGCCGGAAAAG
>JABUSR010000122.1 GCA_021442645.1 Ruminiclostridium sp. | reverse complement strand
CTGCTGCTGCGGGTGGCTGCCCTGGCTGTGCTGGTCTGGCTGCTGCTGAGCCAGGTGTTCCTGGTGACCCGGACCCGGGGGAACGAGATGGCTCCGGCCCTGAAGGACGGGGACCTGACTATCGCCTTCCGCCTGCAGGGGGACTACAGCAAGAACGATGTGGTGGTCTACCGGGCAGACGGTGCACAGCGGGTGGGCCGTGTGGCCGCCCGGGCCGGAGATGTGGTCATGCTGGACGATACCGGCACCATGCGGGTGAACGGGACCACCCAGGCAGGGGAGATCCTGTACCCCACCTACGCCACGGGCGAGCTGACCTACCCCTATACCGTGCCGGAGGACAGCCTGTTCATCCTGGGGGACCACCGGACCCAGGCGGAGGACTCCCGCAGCTTCGGCGCTGTGACGCAGGACGATGTGGAGGGCAAGGTCATCTCCATCCTGCGGCGGCGGGGCCTGTGAGAGGGGGTGGCGAACCATGGAGTACCGCTTCGGGCAGGCCTTCCTGCGGTTTGCCAATGGGCTGCTCAGCCTGGCGGTTGGGCTGGCCCTGGTTCTGGGCGGCCTGTATGCAGGCTACGCCCTGTGGGACAACAGCCGGATCTATTCTGCGGCGGATGACCTGCAGGACGAGCTGCAGGCCCTGAAGCCGGTCATCACCCCCACAGGGCCGGACTTCAGCCAAATCTGGGCGGTCAACCCGGAGGTGTGCGCCTGGGTCACCCTGGACGGCACCCGGATCGACCACCCTGTGCTGCAGGGGAGCAATAACCTGAGCTACCTGAATACGGATCTATATGGAGAATTCTCCCTGGCCGGGAGCATCTACCTGGATGCCGGGAACGAGAGGGACTTTTCTGACCGGTACAACCTGCTCTACGGCCACCACATGGAAAACGGCCGGATGTTCGGGGACCTGGAGCGCTACGAGGAGGCGGCATTTTTCGACGCCAACACCACGGGGACGCTGCTGCTGCCCACGGGGGTATATGCCCTGGAGATTGTGGCCTGCCTGCAGGTGGAGGCCGGAGACGGCGACATCTTCGATGTGAACCGATGGAAGGCGGACGCGGGCGGCCTGCTGACCGCCTGCGGACAGAAATCCCTGCAGGTACATCAGGAAACCCTCCAACAGCTGCAGGAGACAGGGGACCGGCGGCTCCTGGCCTTCAGCACCTGTGCAGAGGAATTTACAGACGCAAGAACGGTCGTGCTTGCGTGGATCAAAACCGAGTGAGGAGGAGATCACAACCATGAGAAGAAGACTCGAGAGATTGGGCTCGGTGGCACTGGCGGCGGTGCTGCTGGTGGCGGCGATGGCCTGCCCGGCCTATGCTGCCGGTCAGGCGAGCGTCAGCGTTCCCGTGCGGGTCTGGGTGATGGGCAGTGCGCCCACCAGCCCGGAGACCTACACGGTGGAACTGACGGCTGCCAAGAGCAGCAACCCCATGCCTGCCGGCGCCGTAAACGGCAAGGCAGAGGCAACGGTGACGGGCAGCGGGAAGACATCCTTCCAGATAAGCTTTGCCCGCCCCGGCGAGTATGAATACACCATCAACCAGATCCCGGGCAGCCATGCCAAGGGGATCTATGATACCCGCACCTACACCCTGAAGGTCACGGTGGTGGACACGGGAGACGGGAACCTGATGGCCGTGATGGCCCTGCGGGAGACCGGAAAGACCGCAAAGCTGGACAACGTGAACTTCGTGAACCTCTATCTGAGGCCGGATGTGCCGGATAAGCCGGACCCGCCCGACAAGCCTGACCAGCCCGACAAGCCTGACCAGCCTGACAAGCCGGACCAGCCTGACAAGCCGGATGAGCCGGATACGCCGGACAATCCCGACAACCCCGATAACCCGGATAACCCCGACAACCCTGATAACCCGGATAATCCGGATAACCCCACCCCCGGTGGGGATCAGCCCGGAGATAAGCCCGGTGGGGATGACGGCTCCAATGTGTCGCCGAAGCCCAGCGGGGGCGGCGGGAAGCTGCCCCAGACCGGTCTGTTCTGGGGTCCTGTGGCCGTGCTGGCTGTGGGGGCCGTGGTCTGCGTGGGGGTTGCCCTGCGGATGAAGAAGAAAGCCGACAAGGATGCGTAAACGTGCGTGGTTCCTGCCCCTGGCAGTGGGGATTCTGCTGGCCTGCGGGGCGGTGGGGCTCACAGCCTATAACCTGGCCCTGGACCGGGCGGGGGGCGCCCGGAGTGACGCCGCCATGACGGAGCTGGACCGGGCCATCGAGGACGGGTCCGGCAGCGTCGTCAGCAGTACGGAGGACCTGCAGGCACAGGAGGCCGCCGGGCTGCCCGTGCTGGAGGAGCTTATGGAGGACGGCACCCGCAGCTATGTGGGTGTAATCTCGGTGCCCGGCCTGGGCCTCCGGCTCCCCGTGCAGGAGACCTGGAGCTATGGGAACCTGAAGGTCTCGCCCTGCCGCATGGCGGGCAGCCCGGAGGGGCAGGACCTGG